>JASHSC010000136.1 GCA_030036915.1 Terriglobia bacterium | reverse complement strand
TCCCGCGCTCCGCCCAGACCGGAAACAATCCATTGGCGCACGTTTCCAGTGAGGTGCAGAACAAGGTTGCCGACGCTGTTGCAAGCTTCATTTGGCCGCCACCAGATTTGCCCGGGCGAAAGTTCTTTAAGGCAGCTTTCGATGCGGGGCAGATAAACCCTGGCCAGCACATTCTGCGCCTTTGCAATCAAGGCGTTCGGCGAGCGTGTTTTCGACATAATGATTCTCCGTTTTCGGCACCCGTCTGCTTCGCCATACTTCTGTGTTGCTTCTTTCTGCCGCCATGCTCGGAAATGAGCAACGGCAAGAGAAACAACGAATCCCCGCGCATCACTCAGGATTCAACCTTCGCGAGGATCGACCGGCGCAGAACGCGAATTTCCTCGCGCACGCGGGACTTCCATTCTGCATTTTCCCAATAGGTGAGCCAAAGGTAGAAGGTTGCATAGCTTCGCCAGCCCTGCCAGGCGCGCGCCATTTTCTGAACGCGCTCGGGGGAAGGGCGCTTGCGCAATCCGTAAAAGTGTTGAATGACTTTCTGCAGGCCCACGTCGGCGGCGGGAAGGCAATCCAAATGGCTCAGCGCCCTCATGCCGACATACTGCGCCGTCCATGGTCCCACGCCTTTCAATTCCAAGAGTTTCTCGTGCGCCGGAGCCGGCTCAAGCTGACGCAGGTTTTCAAGGTCGAGCGCGCCATCCACCAGGAGGTGCGAAATCGCAATGATGTATAGCGCCTTGGGACCCGATACCTGGAGGCGCAATAATTCCCGCGGAGTAGTGACCGCCAGCGTCGCGGGCTCCGGAAAAGCATTGTAACGACGGCCTTCGAGCTCAACTCCGCGGCCGTACGCATCAATCAGCGCTTTCTTCACTTTGTGCGCAAACGAAAGGTTTACCTGTTGCTCGATGATGGCGGAGATGAGAATTTCGAACACTTGAGGAGCTTGGGGTACGCGCATGCCGTGAAAATGCGCAATGAGCCGGCGAAGCACCGGGTCGGCTTCCCCCATGGCGTAAAAAGGGCGAAGGTCAAGGGCGGCGGCGAATTGCCGCCCCACTTCAACAGCAGCGGCGCGCTGGGAATTTCGGTCGTTCGGACCGGCCAGAATCCGCACATGCAACTCGGGCTTCTCAGCGGTCCCCCGTCCCCTGACGCCGTAAAGGATTAAGTCCCCGCCCGAATCCAGCACGCGGCGATACTCACCATCCACGAAGTAATCCAGCAGAGGAGCGAACTGCCGCCCGTTGAGAAGCGCCGGAGGGCTAAGGATAAATCGCAGCGTTTGGGCAAAGTTGAAGGGCGCGTGTGGGTGAATCACCATTTGACGAGTGGGCCTTGCCTGCCATCAGACTGTAATGCCGCTTGATTGACGAGCGCGCGGGCGACGTAAACCAACGAGAATACTACGGTTGCACCACCCGGCAGAGCCTTTGCGGCACTTCGTTTCATGTGCTCACTCCACGATTCGCCCTGAACCACATTTTGCCTTGACGCACCCCGGCGCGCAAGAAGCTAAAATTCGCGAGCCGGAATGGTTTCGGGCCTTGCCCATCTTGGACGGGATGTTGCATCCTAATGTTAAGGGACATTCTGGAATGAAGGCACAGACCATCGCCATCATCGGAGGAGGGCCGGCAGGCGCCATGGCCGCTGAGAAATTGGCCGAGGGCTGGGGATTGCGCGGGCCGGGTGGCGGTACCCATCGCGTGCAAGTGTTCGAAGAGAAAATCGGGTGGGAAAAACCCTGCGGCGGAGGCCTGAGCTTCAAGGCGCTGCGGCGGTATCCTTTCCTAGAGCGGGCGGTGAGCGGTGGAAATCTGCTGCGCAACGCGGAGTTCATTGCTTCCTCGGGCGCTACGATGCGCTTTCGCCTGCGCGTGCCGCTGACTGTTTATTCGCGCGCTACGCTGAATCGATTGCTCCTGCGGCGAGCGAAAGAGGCCGGGGCGGAAGTTGTGGCCGAAAGAATCCTGCGCCTGCAACGAACGAACGCGGGCTGGGAAATCACCGGCCGAGAGAGGACCTACCACGCGGACTTTGTAGCGTTGGCGGCCGGCGCGCGCACTCGGCTGCGGCAGACGCTGGCCCCGGATTTTTCCCAGCGTGATTTCATGCTGACCTACGGTTACTATCTGCCGCCTTCCAGCAACGTGTTGCGGGTGCAATTCTACGAGGATTTTGAGGGCTACGCCTGGGCGTTTCCACGCACCGACCACGTTTCCGTGGGCATCTGCGGGAAGATTGGTCAGGACTCCATGCCTGCGTTGCGCAACCGCTTGGCAGATTTCATGCGTAACTACGGCTACTCGCCCGACCCACGAAGGATTTTCAGCCACTTGCTGCCCTCGCTGAGTGCGGAGAGCTGGGGAAACTTACGCCTGGCGGGCGAGAGATGGGCAATCGCGGGCGACGCCGCGGGCCTCGTGGACCCCGTTACAGGCGAGGGAATCTATTACGCCATGCGGTCAGGCCATCTGTTGGCGGAGGCTTTGCTCGAAGAATCTCCGGCAGCCTATCCGGAGAAGGTCCGAAATGAATTCGGGAAAGCCTTAGCTCTGGGTGCCCGCCTGGCCAGGACGTTTTATCACGGCGAGTTTCTGGGTAGCGGCGTGACCACGCGCATGATAGAGTTCGGAGCGCACAGCCAGAAGTTTCTCGAAATCATTCAGGACCTCGTTGAGGGATCAAAATCCTTTCCGGGGTTGGCGGCGCGATTGTACTCGGCATTGGCCCGCACGCTCGTGGAAACAGGGATGAGCAAACTGCGCGAAGCGGTTCAGTCTCCGTTTTTTCCCTCCCCAAGAGGAGAAGGGGGACCGCGAAGCGGTGAATGAGGGGTCTTCTCCCGCGGTGCCCCTTGTTAGCATTGCAAACGATCTCCTGGCCACACGATTCAGGATCCGATTCATGACAACCAAATCCCAGGAGCTGTTCGCAAAAGCCAAGCGCTTAATGCCGGGAGGAGTGAATTCCCCTGTGCGCGCCTTCCGCGCCGTGGGGGGCGACCCGGTTTTCGTGGCCAGCGGCAAGGGCGCGACCCTTACGGACGTCGAGGGCAAAAGCTACATTGATTATGTGCTCTCTTGGGGCCCGCTGATTCTTGGACACGCCCATCCAGAGGTGGTGGAAGCGCTGACAAGAGCTACCGAAGCGGGAACAACTTTCGGGGCGTGCACACCGCGTGAAGTGGAACTGGCGGAGCGGATCATTGAGGCTTATCCCTCCATCGAACGCGTGCGCTTGGTGAATTCCGGCACGGAGGCCACGCTATCCGCATTGCGAGTGGCGCGGGCGGCTACGCGGCGGGACAAGATACTGAAGTTCGAAGGCGGCTATCACGGCCATGGCGACAGTTTGCTGGTGAAAGCGGGCTCCGGCGTGGCCACGCTGGGCCTGCCGGATAGTCCCGGCGTGCCCCGCGCGCTCGCCGAGCTTACCGTGACGGTTCCCTATAACGATATCGCCGCGGTCGAGCAGGCCTTTCGCGCGCATCGGCACGAATTTGCCGCGGTCATCATCGAGCCGGTGGCCGGCAACATGGGGTGCGTTCCCCCGCGCAAGGGCTTTTTGGAAAAGCTGCGCGCCCTGACGCATGATCACGGAACCATCTTGATTTTTGATGAGGTCATGACTGGCTTTCGCGTGGCTTACGGCGGCGCACAGCGGCTTTACAAAATCGATCCGGACATGACGACGCTGGGCAAGATCATCGGTGGAGGCCTGCCGGTGGGAGCGTACGGCGGGAAGGCAAAATTTATGGACTTGGTTGCTCCGGCCGGTCCTGTGTATCAGGCGGGCACGCTCTCCGGAAATCCCCTGGCGGTGGCAGCGGGACTCAAGACGTTA
>JASHSC010000135.1 GCA_030036915.1 Terriglobia bacterium | reverse complement strand
CCTGGCGCTGCTCGGGCGGCACGGCTCGATGACTTGTCGATGCGGAGTGCACGATGAGCGAGCGCGTGTCGCCCAGGCTGGCGGCACGCGCGAAGATCTTCACCCGGTCCATGACGCGCTTGCCGGCCTCGTATCCTCCCTTTGCCTCGAAGCTCATCATGGCGCCGAAGGCGCTCATCTGCCGCTCGGCGAGATCGTGGCCGGGGTGATTCGTCAGGCCGGGATAGTTGACGCGTTCAACCCTGGGATGACGCGCAAGAAAACCGGCCACCTGCTGTGCGTTGGCGCAATGGGCGGGCATGCGCACATGCAAAGTGTGAATGCCGCGGAGCATCAGCCATGCCGTGAATGGGCTCATGACACCGCCAAAGTCGCGCAAAATTTCGCGGTCGAGGCGCGCAATGTAATCCTTCGGACCAATCACCACGCCGCCCATGGCGTCGCCGTGCCCGCATAGATACTTGGTGGCGGAGTGGACGGAGACCGTGGCGCCCAGCTTCAGGGGCTGCTGAAGGGCGGGTGAGGCAAAGGTATTGTCGATCATGCTGGGGATACCGCGGGCGCCGGCGATGCGGGAGATGGCGGCGATGTCCAAAATTTCCAGAATCGGGTTACTGGGTGTTTCAAAATAGATCAATCGGGTGTTCGGCCGAATTGCCTTTTCAAAATCCTCCGGGCGCGTGCTTTGCACGAAGGTTGCGGAGGCGCCCATGGCGGGAAGCTTGTGATTGAGAAAATTGTAGGCTGCGCCGTAAAGGGATCGTGCCGCCACAACGTGGTCGCCGGCCTTGACGCATCCGAGAATGGCGGAGGAGATGGCTGCCATCCCGGAGGCAAACGCCAGCGCTGCCTCGCCTGATTCCAGCGCCGCGACCTTTTCCTCGAGTGCCCTGATCGTGGGATTTCCATATCGCGTGTACATGTATCCGGGCTTCTCGCCGGAGTAGAGCGCCGCCATTTCATCCGAGTCGACGGCGGCGAAGGTCGTGGCCTGGTAAATCGGAGTGTCAACCGCGCCGGTGAGCTTGCACGGCGCTTCTCCTGCGTGTACGGCCAATGTCGCAAATTGATGTTGGTGATTCATGACGCCACCTCGTGATTGAAAACTTCCTGATTCGGTCTGAAAAGCCACTAGAGTATCGCGGCCCAGGTGAAATTGGAAAGAGCCAACTTTGGACTCAACCCTGAAGCCAATTTTTCCCAAATATCGATGGGGTTGTTCGCAGCCTGAACCTTCTTGTTCCTGAACCTTGTGGAAGTTCCTCATCCAAAGTCCGGATTCGAGCATCAAATTACTGCGTATGGGTCTAGACATCATCTGGGGAAATGCATAGACTTTTATTTGGATGGGGTGGAAGAAATTTGAGGGAGAACGACCATGGCCTATTGCCCTGAATGCGAGTCGGCGATTGAAGTCGAAGATGACGTCGAAGAAGGAGCGAAGTTGGATTGCCCAGATTGTGGAGCGGAACTTGAGGTCGTGAACACAAATCCGGTAGAGCTTGACATCATTTCCCACGGGGAAGATGAGGAAGAGGAAGATGAGGCATGGTGAAATGAGCTTTGCCAATACGGAAAGTATCAGACACGCGAAGAGCAATAGTGGGTTTCGGCGGTTTCGCGCTTTGCGGCAGGTCCTGCCAGTTCTCGCCCTGGCTGGAGGCATATTCCTGGTCGGATGTGCCGCCGGATGGGCGAAGGATAAGACGCCGCAGACCCGCACAGTGCGGGGCGTAACCACCGATGAAGCGGACCATATCATTCCGGGAGCGGCAATCCAATTGATTGACCTCCAGACAAAGAAAGTGCTGGATATATACTCGGATTCAAATGGGCAGTACCAATTCACTGACCTTCGCTTTGACCACGACTATACGGTGAAAGCCACCTTCAAGAATTTAACCTCGGAAACAAGACAGGTCAGCTCGCTGGACATCCGCACGCCGCTGGAGGTGAACCTCATCCTCCGCAAGCCAGAGAAATGACGCTCGGATGGTAAGGTTTCGTAATTCGCCCGCAACAGAGTTTGCACTATTCGCCAGTTATAAAGAGCGACATAAATTGTAGTGGCGCTCTATGAGCGCCGACCGGCGGTCATAGACCGCCGCTACAGCCAAATACGCAAACACTTATTTCGTTCCGTATAGAAGGTCACGGCCAAGGAACCGATGCGTACATCTCCCATTACCGAAGTAGATTTGCAGGGCGTTTTCCCCGTGCCTCCGCTGGCTCGCCGGCGGGACGCAAAGCGCAGGCTGGATTTTGAGGCCACAAGTCGCATTGTAAATCATCTGGCCGCCGCTGGTATGACGCGCGTGCTTTTCGGCGGCAATGCCTTCCTTTATCACCTGAGTCTGAAGGAATACGAGCAACTTCTCGAGTGGCTGGCGAGCCTGCCCAACCACTTGTGGTGCATTCCCAGCGCCGGACCATCGTTCGGGCGGCTGATGGACCAGGCGCCGTTGCTCCGCCGCCATGGATTTCCATGCGTGATGGTTTTGCCGTGCAACGATCCGCGCGACTCCGCCGGGCTGGAACGTGGCCTGCGCGAATTTTCGGATGCGGCGGGCATGCCGCTGACGATTTACTTGAAAGACGAATTGGGGTTCGGCGCCGACCGCGCGGCCGGCCTTGATGCAGTTGGCCGCCTGGTGGCAAGCGGAGTCTGCTGCGCGATCAAGTACGCGGTGATCCGCAAGGATCCCTCTCAGGATGATTACCTTGCTGCGCTGCTTGAGCGCGTTGACCGCCGCTACGTGGTGAGCGGCATCGGCGAGCGGCCCGCCGTGGTTCACATGCTCGATTGGAAACTGCCGGGATTCACCACCGGGTCTGGCTGCGTTGCTCCGGGCCTGAGCCAGGCCCTTTTTGCCGCTTGCCGACGGGGCGACCGCACTGCAGCAGAAGCATTGCGCACGCACTTTCTGCCCCTAGAAGATCTGCGCGACGCATGGGGACCTTCGCCCGTCCTCCACGCCGCCATTGAGGCCGCCGGAATTGCCGAGACCGGCCCCCTGCCGCCATTTGTTTCCAATTTGTCCGCAGAAAAATTCGAGACGGTCAAACCTGTCGCGCAGGCGCTGGCGGCGCAACGTGCGGAGCAGGTTCGAACAGCGCAATCACCGACCGCCAGGAATTAGTCAGGACAGAAAGGGAACCTGGAAGACTCTTTTTCCGACCTTAAATGTGGCCACTTGAGTCGGAACGTCTACCTCTCCAATCCAGAGTTTTGCTTCGCGGTCTTGTCCACTTTCCAAGCGCAATTTGGCGGTGGGGTTGTTGAGGCGAACCCAGTTCGCGGCTCCCGAATAGCCACGGTCCACATAAACTGCACCCTCCTTGATCTTTCGCTGAGCTTCTGAGTTGGATGGGAATTGTTCCATCTCGACCAGGACGCGGAAGAGATCCTTCGGTTGGGAAAGGCGGTAGGGAGAAAGTATATCAATAACATCGGGGACGGATTTGTTTTGAAATTGCGCCTCAAAGTCCTTTTGTGCCTGTTCTGCCGCTTCCGCGCCATGAAAATCCGCAATGATTCGCCGGGCCAACGCCTTCTTGATATCAAGAGGATGCTCTTGGCCTGACGCGACTGCTGAATTCAATTTTTCAATCTCCACCCCGCTGAGGTCAGTCAGCAGCAGGTAGTAGCGCCACATCATCTTGTCGGAGATGGACATGAGCTTGCCGAACATTTCCGCGGGCGGCTCATCGATGCCGACGTAATTTCCCAGCGACTTCGACATTTTCTGCACGCCATCGAGCCCTTCCAGAATCGGCATGGTCATGATGACTTGCGGCTCCTGGCCGTACTCGGGCTGAATATCGCGCCCGACGAGTAGATTGAATTTCTGGTCCGTGCCGCCCAGCTCGACATCGCATTCCAGCGCCACGGAGTCATAGGCTTGCGAGAGCGGGTAGAGCAGTTCGTGCATAGAGATGGGCCTCTGCTCTTTCATGCGTCTCGAAAACTCGTCGCGCTCCAGCATGCGCGCCACGGTGTATTTGGAACAGAGCAGCACCCACTCCCGCCCGGTAAGTTTTCCGAGCCAGCGATTGTTGAAGTCCACCACGGTCTTCTGTGGGTCGAGAATCTTGAAGACCTGCTTCTTGTAAGTTTCCGCGTTAGCCGCAATTTCCTCCGGCGACAAAGGCGGGCGAGTGACGTTGCGGCCGGAAGGGTCGCCGATCATGCCGGTGAAATCGCCGATCAGGAAAATCACCGTGTGGCCAAGGTCCTGAAAGTGTTTAAGCTTGCGAATCAGGACGGTGTGGCCCAAATGAATGTCCGGCGCGGTGGGGTCAAACCCCGCCTTCACGCGCAGCGGCTTGCCGGTCTTCGCCGAGCGCTCCAGCTTGGAGCGGAGTTCTTCCACGC
>JASHSC010000134.1 GCA_030036915.1 Terriglobia bacterium | reverse complement strand
TTGGCGGCCAAAAATTTCTGGATTCCGCCTCGCTCCTGGATGACCGCAGGGCGGGTGCTGAGCACAGCCAGGGCGCGTTTATAGTCCTTTAATGTAACCCCGGCTAGAAAGGTGATCGCAGCGATTTCCCGCTTGGCAAACTCCACTTCCAAATGGGTGATGTTGGATTGCGTCGTGAGGCTGTTATTCAGCAGAACTCGTTGATTCATAAAGCCAAACGTGAATTGCCCGGTCTGCTTGAGGAGCGGCGCCAACAGGTCCCAGCTATGCTGAACGGATTTCTCCGCAGCAGGGTGATCCACGGAGTACATGGCGCTAATTTTGAAGACAGTCTGGAACGCCTGTCCAAACGCCAGCCCCTGAGTCTTGAGCAGGCTTTTGTCCTGGCCCATTGCCGGAGTAGAATGAGTTTGTATCGCCACTGATGCGCCCTACTAGCTTTGCCATCCCGAAGAAGGCTAAGCTCTTACTTCGGCACTTCCAAACAATAGCATGAGTCCTTCTTCTAAGTCATTTGCAAATCGTCTCCCCGAATCGGGAGCGCTTTGCAAATGTCAGGGCAATTTAGTTGCCATGAGGCGTTGTTATTGGTTGAGTTGAGGTTTATTTTGCGATTGCTGCCCTGGGGCCAGTGCTTATGGCCGCGATGGACTCTCTCCACGCGGATCTGCACGTAAGCCTAACTACCATTCTTTTCATATACATCGTAGGTTCAAGAAATTAACAGCCTTTGTTTTCATCAATATCGTAGGATATCCCCAAGCCTAAAAAATAAGTGGTTTGGTTTCATCAACATCGTAGGTTATCTCGGCAAAATTTAATTCCCCCGCGGATCTCATGGAATAATGTAACTCCTTAATTTTAATATTGTTACGCATTCTGACATTGTGTCCACTTGACCTCTAAACCGGTTGCTATGTGTAACATCGCAGGTTCCGGCGTGCCTGCTTGATCTTAGCTCGGAACCCTCCTCCAGTCCCTTGAATCCGCCACAATGGCCTATTTACAGGTCTGGAAGAGCCGCGATCCTGCTCGGATTAGCTTCGAAATTTTTCCTCAGAAATAACTGGAATCCTTTAATTTACTCATGATGGACTTTACCACATGGTTAAATGGCTGTCAAGGGATTCCGGTGCAGAATCAGAGGCCAGCGAAGGCGTTCTCGGCGAGTTCGTTGCGAATGGACTTGGCCAAGGCGTCCACTTCTGCCACGGGGTGGAGCGTGATGCCAGCGTCGCTCAAAATTCGATAAGAATGGCCGGCGGTTTTATCCCCGCGCGCGGGCCTGCGTTCGATGACGGCGGTAAGTTCGGCGGGCTGGTTGGCGCGGACGTAACCGAAGGTGAGCGAGAGGACGCTCGCCAGCTCAGGGTCGCGGTGCAGGGAAAGAGCGTGCAGCAGTTTCAGATGGCCATTGCGCTTTCCGGCGGATATTGCCGGGCGGTAGCCGAAATCAAAGTGGAAAGGGTCGCCAGGGTGGGTGAGCGGCGCGGCGGGAATGCGCTTCTCCAGGCGCTTGTCGTCAAGCACGCGGGCACGGCGCAGGGCTTCCACGAAACTCTGTTTGATGCGCATGCGCGTCTCGGCGGTTTGAGGGACGGATGCACGCTTTCCCACCAAACGTTCGAACAGTTGCAATAATTGCTGCCGGGGTTCGGTCGCCACCACCGGGCGCGCCGGAGCAAGCTGGATGACGTGGGAAAACGATTGCTCCATGGCCGCGATAAAGCCTTGCAGGTTGTCTTCGTGCTGCTGGATTTGCTGTTCGAAGTAGCCTTGCAAGCCGCCTAGGAATTCCAGGTCGGCTTGGCGGTGAAAGGTCTTGACGCGGCGCAGATCCCGGGTCATCAAACAATCGAGGAATTGCTCTTCCGGGCTGTGCAGAAGAATTCCGATATTCAGGAACTCTTCGCGCTCGGAGTGTGGCGCATAACGCACCACGTAATACGAGCAGGTTTTTGTGCTGTCTTCGTTCGGCATACGTCAAAAACCAACATCACACCCAATTCGGAAACGGCGCCAGGACGGAATTCTTGGCGTCGATGATCGCTTGTCGAACGGAAAGCCGTCGCGAGTAGAGAGCTTCCATCAAGTGTGAGAGCTGCTGGGGGTTCGGTTCGCACCAATCCGCAGGGATTCCGCGCACGCACTCTTCCAGTTCTTTGGTGGTCAAATTCTCGATGCGCTGGAGAAATGGCTCAAACGATTCCATGCCCCTGACCTTCTCATAGACCAGGCGGCGCGGGTAAAGTCCGCGAAGAGGGCTGTCCGGAAACGTCCAATCGCCGTCATTGAAGCAGAAGCCTTGGTCGATCATCGTCACGGAATATGCGGAACGCTCGTCCTGCGCCGGGCGGTGGAAGATCACCTGGCGGCCGTCGCAGTTGCAGGTCCACTTGTCAAAGGCAAACGCACCGAGGAAGGCGGCGCTCAGGTTCCGGACGCGGCGGAGAAGGCGATCCGGAAGGAAATCCGCCACCAGGGTTTCGTTGGGAATGCCCGGGAAGCGCGAGCCGAATTGGGTGCCGGGGAGGATGAGCTCACTCCGCTCGCCAATCTCAAACGCCAATTGGGGAAAGCTGCCCAGCAGGGAACCGGGAACCTCCACAAATGCCGGGTCGGCAACGGGCAGGCCGATGCGTTGCGCCAGGCGAGAGGCCAGCATTTCGTTGGCGAGGACGCGCGCGTGCTGGGGATTGTTCTGAAATTTTACGACGTAGCTCGCGCCGTCTTCACAACGAACCAGCCACGGCTGGGATGCGCCACGCATCCGGCGGACGATTTCCCAGGCGCGGATTCGCGGTGGCTCCGTTCCCCCGGCCAGAGGGAGGAAATTTTTGGAAATCACAGAATCTTCAGGAGTGCTGCCCAAACCCTCAGGCTGAGAGGCAGAAACTTCCGGAGACGCGCAGAGCCTTTGCACGCACACTCCCTCGCAGGCCAAACATTTGCCCGGCGCCGGCAGGATTCAGGCAGTCTTCTGCCCGCGGGGATTTGGCGCAGGGCCGCGCCGGTCGGAATTTCACCGCGATGGGCGTTTGACCGCCGCGAGCCCTCTAAGCCGAAGCACCGAAAAGGGGGAAGAGTGCAAAACACACCCCCGCCCCCAAGCAGGGAAGCACAATTAGCGCCGCCGTTTTGGCTTCTTGGCAGATTTCTTAGCTTTTTTTGCCGGCTTTTTCTTGGCCGGTTTCTTGACGGCCTTTTTCGCCGGCTTCTTCGCCTTGGGCGGAGCTTTCTTTGCCGGTTTCTTCTTTGCCGGAGCTTTTCTGGGGGCCGCGGCCGCAGCAGCCGCGGGGGGTGCCTCTGCGGCTGCGGGCTCCGCCCCCGGGGCCACCGTTTCCTCTACCTCAAAGGAAACTTCTTCCTCGGTCTCCTCACCCTCGTCTCCCAGACTCTCTTCCGTTTCTTCCTTGTAATCGGAGGAGAGTTCTTCACCGAAATCCTCGAGCTCATCTCCGCGTTCA
>JASHSC010000133.1 GCA_030036915.1 Terriglobia bacterium | reverse complement strand
CCGCCGGGCCCCGAGCCGGTTTCGGGGTGATACCCACCGCGCGCCGCCTCTTGAAGCGACTGTTCAATGGTCTGCCCTGGCGTCATCGCGGGCACACGGAAGTTGCCCGGGCTGTTGTTTTGCGGAGTGACGTCATCCAATCGCAGGCCAGAATTGGTTTGCGGATCCGGTTTTGGTGCAGCGGGGGCAGGCGCCGGAGCTGGTGGCGCCGGAGGAGTAGCCTCAGCCATGGGCGGCGGCGTGGGAGGCGGACCTTTTGCGGCTTCGGGCTCAGGCGTATTACCCTTTGAAAAAGGCGCGTGAATCCCGTTCGGATCAATCTTCGGCGAACGGCCCTGTGCCTGTCGATTCTTATCCGAGGGGCGCGCTGCCGGCGGCGGCTGGCGCAGCGATTTCAGAAGGTCCGGCGGGAGAAACAATGTGGTGATTTGCTTTTCGTGCTGCGGCGTCACGGGGATTCCCATCAAGATCCGGCCGCGGCGGAGAAGATCCGGAGCATAAGCCAGGAAGATAAGCAGGAAAATATGGAGAAAAACCGACGTCAGGAAGAGAGCCCGGCGCCGCCAACGCGCCAATTCCAAATCCTGCGTCATGCCAGGATAAAGATTGACCTCGATGTCCTCGCTGACCTGCGGGGTGAACAGATCGAGCTGAGAATCTTCCACCTCAGGCACTTGCAGATTCAGTTGGGAACCCAAGCTCATTGAAAACCTTGGAAGCTGATGGGTTCATGGCGGCGCGCCGCATGCACTTCCGCCCCGGCCACAGGCCCTCCAGCCCCAATCCCCTACGTCCTATTTTAACTCTCCTTGCAACATTATAAACCCTGGCAACCGAGTGTGGCGATGAGGCTGTGGAAAACCGAAATTCACCCTTAAGCAAGAACATACCACCAGTTCTAGCTTTCTCCGCTGTGTCCCAAGGACCGGCCCAGGGGGACGTTCACAAGGGCCGCATGTTGTTCGATGCGATTCATCACGTCCTCGGCTAATGCCAAAGCATTTTTTCCCTCCCGGCCGCTGACAAGCGGCCGGCTTCGCGTCCGGACTGACTCAACGAAAGCCTCCAACTCCGCGCGCAGAGGGTCTTGTGGCTGCGTAGAGAGCTTTTGGAAGGCGATTTGCGGTGTGGGTGTGTTGCGATCCACGCGCAGCAGGGTTGCATCGCGGCGCGTGAAATCAATGGAGAAATACTCGTTAGGTTGGAAGTAACGGAACTTCCGAACGCGTTCGGTGCTCACGCGGCTGGCGGTCAGGTTAGCCACAGCGCCATTCTCGAATTCAATACGCGCGTTGGCAATATCCACCTTGTCGGAAAGCACGGGCAGCCCCACGGCGCGCACGCTCTGCCAGGGAGATTCCACCATCCAAAGGACAAGATCCAGGTCATGAATCATCAAATCGAATACCACGTCAACGTCCAGGCTGCGGGGGCTGAAGACTCCCAGGCGATGAACTTCGAAAAACATCGGGTGCGCGGTGACGGCCTTGGCGGCAATCACGCCGGGGTTGAAGCGTTCCAGGTGGCCTACTTGGAGAATGCGGCCGTCGCGCGCGGCCAATTCAATCAGTTCGTCAGCCTCCTGTACGGTGCGAGTGATGGGCTTTTCCAGAAGCACGTCCACACCCAGCTCGAACGCCTGGCGCGCCACGGCGGCGTGATCCGTGGTCGGAATCACGATGCTCACGGCGCGGACGGCACGCAGCGCCTCATCCAAGCTGGCGAAGGCGCGCACGCCCAGCTCCCCGGCAATTTCGCGGCTGCGCTCGGGGCGCAGATCATACACGCCGGCCAGGTCCGCGCCCGCCACTTGCTTCAACTCGCGCGCATGTTTCCTGCCATGCTCACCGACGCCCAGCACCGCAACAGGAATTTTCTGGTCCATCGAGGTCTATTACAACCGAGAAGACAAGTCTCCGCAAGGAGGATTCCATGCGCATTCACGCGGGACGCGCAGCACGGCCACTGCCTGGCGGCATTGCCCTGCGAGCGCCGTTTCGCGTAACATGGCCTTTCCGGCACCGCGCGTCAGATCATATTCTGAAGGAAAGGAGCGCAGATTATGGCGAGTCTGGATTGGTCCCAATGCCCCGCCGTGGAAAGCATCCCCGGCAAGGTGAGCGGCGCATGGGTGTTTCGAGACACCCGGCTGCCCGTGGCCACGGTTATCGAAAATCTTGAGGACTTGAGCGTTGAGGAAGTCATGGAGCAGTTCGACGTGACCCGCGAGCAGATCACTGCTGTCCTCGACTTCGTGGCTCAAAGTCTTAAGCCTTCGGAGCCCACGCCCACCAACGCTCATTCTCTTTGACCACGGAACGCCCAAGGGACTTGCCCGTGGGCTTCCCAGCCACGCGATCATCACGGCCTACGCGCGAGGCTGGCACCGGTTGAACAGTGGAGCTTTGCTGAACGCGGCAGAGGAATCTGCTGTTGACCTGTTACTCACCACCGACCGGAGAATTCGCTACCAGCAGAACCTTGCAGGCCGGAAGATCGCCATTGTCGTTTTGACAGAAGCGGCGAAATGGTCGCGTGTACGTTTATATATCGAACGTATCTCCGTTGCGGTGAATGCCGCGACACCCGGCAGCTACACCGAAGTTGATATTCCCTTCCTCTAACCCCGCCGGCTGGAGAAGAGCGCAGGGCCGAAAGTTCTGCGTTTCGCACCGAAATGGCAAGCGCGTTCCTCTTTTCGGTGAACGCTGTGCCATCTGGGGTGGGATCTTTTTATGGGTTGCGGCTCCGCCGCGCGCCGCGGCGCCACCTCCGCGCATGGCTATTGCATTCCGTGGGCCGCCTGGGGTAAGTTCTCGTTACGAGGGACGGTCAATCACGAAGGTTTCAGTATAGAAATAAGCTTTGGCCAATGAGGTATCCGTATGGGGTCTCCTCCGAACTACGGGCTCTCACCGACACAACGAGAGAAGATCATTAAAAGTTTTGAAAGGGGCAGGCTGCCGCTTTGTTCCTCGACTAACCAAGGTGACTGGCTATTTCTGATGAATGCGTTTGAAGATCACTAC
>JASHSC010000132.1 GCA_030036915.1 Terriglobia bacterium | reverse complement strand
CTCCGCTCATTCCCATGCGGCGGTGAATCCGCCAGACAGATAGCTCAATGCCCGCCTCCTCGAGCGCCACTTGCCACGCCAGCACGTGCTGATAGACGCTGTCGATCAGAGTTCCATCAAGGTCAAAGAGAAATGCAATTCCGTCACTCGCTGCCCGGCGATGTTTCACGGCTGCCTCCTTCTGCGTTCGCGTGCTTCCATGTTCAGGGCGCAATCACGGCCTTCGCGCCATTCTTTCGCGTCCCTCTCGGAGCTACTTTGCCAGTTCACTCCGGATAAGCGGAATCCAATCGAGCTGGGATTCCGGGTGGACGGTGGTGGCCAGGCGCAGAGCGTTTTCGAAGGCCTGGCGCGAATCTTCGGCGCGCCCCGCGGCTTTGAAAACGCGACCCAGGGCAAATTGCACGTCCACGGACTGTGGGGCAAGGTTCTCCGCCGCGTGCAATTCCGCCAGGGCTGAATTGAACTCGCCGCGGCCGGAAAGGGCCATGGCAACGTAAATCCGGCTGAGCGCGGAGGCGAGCGGAACATCAAATTTGCCGTGATAAACCAGAATCGAGCCGCCGAGATTTTCCGAGGGGCGCGCGAGGCGGAATTGCTCGTAAGGATTCAGGTCGTCCGGTCCCCAGGACTGGCCCGACATCTCCGTGGCGCTCACCAGCACCGTGCCCTCAATCGTTGGAGGGACTTCTCCCAACGAATGGCCCCAGATGATGGCCGTCTCTACCGGCATCAGGCCGCAGGGAATTCCGAAGTAAGCAGGATCGACGCTGCCGAAATAGGCCATCCAGCAAGGCTCTGATGAATGCCCGGCCAGGTAGCGCTTCACAGCGGGAAGGCTCTGGCCCCAGTCCACATTCGAATCTGTCAGCAAGCGGTAGGTTTGCGAAGGGCCGCCCCAGAGCTCATTGGAATAGGGCAGATAGTCGGGATACGCCCGCAGCGAGGAAGCCACATGCAGCAGCAACAGCGCCGCCACGGCCACCAGCGCGGGGCGAGAGCTTTTCGCCAGTTTCCACGCCCCTGCCGCCGCCCACACGACGAGGAAGGGAAAGATGGGAAGCACGTGCCGCACTCCGATGTTCAGGTTTGAGGTCATGCTTGCGGCAAGATAGATAGCCGCCGGAACCAGCATCCACAGCGCCTCGCGGCGGCTTTCGCGCGAACGCACCAGCCGCGCAAAGGGCGCGAGAGCGAGCAGCAGCAGAAATCCCAGCGTGCACTTGATCACCAGGACGGTAGGGAAGTAGAACCACACGCCGTGCAGGTAGCGTGTCCCAAGAAGATAAGTGGGCCGCGACTCCGTGGCCAGGAAGAACACCAGTCCCTCGAGAAAGGCCTGGGGCAGCAAGTGGAATCGCGCGGCATGAGCGATGCTGAAGGCCATCAGCGGGCTGTGTGCGATGCTCCCCACGGAAGCCAGCAGCGGCGCAAATCCCGCTCCTTTGGGCTGGTCGGCGTAGCGAAGGCCATAGAAACTCCAAAGCACCACGAAAGAAATGGCGGCCATGACGGCAAGCGCCACGGCCAGCTGCAGGGCGCGTGGCTGGGCGGGCTGAAGGTCGGAGGGCGCCGCCGGCGCGGTTGCCAGTTCGACAACTGCCAAGAGAACCAGAATGGGGAAGAGAATCAGGCCGGAGTGTTTGGAGACAAGCGTCAAGCCGCAGGCGATTCCGCAAATTCCCAGGCGCCACAAACCTGGCTTCCGCACATAGCGCCAAAAGGCGTAGGCGGCGGCGAACAGGCACGTGGCAAGGCCAACGTCATTGGTAAGGAGCGGGCCATGCGCCAGGAAATTGGGCTCGAACGCCGCCAGGAGCAGGGCGAGCATCGCCGGTCCCGGTCCGAACATTTCCCGCGCCGCGAGGAAAATCAGAAGGGCCATCAGCAACGGAAACACCGTCATGGCCGCGCGCGTGTCAAACAGCATCTGCTCCGCCCGATTCGCGTAAACGAACACGCGCCCGCCGCGGAAGTCTCCGGCTTCACCGTTGGGCATGGGGGAAACGATGGGCCGCAGAGCGAGCAGCGGCAGAGCGCCCACTTCCCGCGTGAGAGGGGGGTAGGCAGGGCTGATCGAGAAGTCCCCCGCTGTTAAATATTCGTACCCCGCGAACAAGTTGTAAGCTTCATCGCAGGTCTGCGACTCCTGGCGCACCGAAAGCAGCATCGCCGCTTCCATGATGACGAGCAGGCCGATGACCGTGGCCCAGGTAAGGGCTCGGCGTGAGGTGAGGAGTGGGGAAGTGTTTACCTGGCGGCTCAAAGCTGGAGCATTTTATCACGGGGGCGTGGGCCAACCCCCGGTGCATAGGGTCTGGTGTTGGCACGAAGTGACACGATCTCTCACTAATTCGTGACCTCCGCCTCGAATCAAGCAGATGCGGCGACCGTCTGCAAACGGCGAGCGCGGCATTTCCTCCCGAGGCCTCGCGTCAACTATAATGCGGGCGTGTATCTCACCCTCGTTTTGTGCTGCCTTGTGCTGAACGCCGGCGGCGCAGCGTATCTGATTGCGCAAGCGAACCTGGAGCGACGACGGAAGGCGCTCTTTGCCCTGGCGGCCCTTGTCTCGATTGCACTGAAGATGATTCTGGCGAGCCGCTGGTCCGACTATGATGTGGGTTCGTATGAGGTTGTGTCATCACTCATCCTGCACGGTAAAAGCGTCTACGCCAACACCGAGCGCTACAATTATGCCCCGCTCTGGTCGTATTTCCTCGCAGGCCTCCGGCAGATTTGCTTTTGGCTGCCGCCGCTGGGACGCCATGCGTATCACATCACCATCGCGGGTTTCCTGGCGTTGGTAGACGTGGCGCTGGCGGCGCTTCTAGTTGTGCGGTACCAATACGACGCCGGAATCTTCTTTCTCTGTTGCCCGGTCACGATAATCCTGACGGGTTCCTATTCCCAATTCGATAATTTCGGCCTGCTTGCAGGGCTTGCGGCATGGTTGCTGATTCGCAAAGGGAACGCCACCTGGTCCCGCGTTTTGTATTCGGCGGGATTGCTCGGGCTCTCGCTGGCCATCAAGCACATTTTCTTCTTATTTCCGATTTGGCTGATTTTCTGGAGTGGGCTGGAGAATTGGCGGAAAAAGCTGACCTACGGGGCGGTCGCCTACGGTCTCTTCGGAATGTCGTTCCTGCCATGGGCCGCGGACGCGCCTTCGCGAGCGGGGATCATCCAGCACGTTTTTCTCTACCGTTCGAAACTTTACCTTTCACTGCTCCACTTTGTGGCCGCCTCGCCGCATTTTTGGATAGTTTCCGGCAGGGAGACGTCATCCCTCACACTGATTTGGATGGGCGTGTTAATGATCGCGGGCATCGTGGCCGCGCGCGGCAAGTCGGACTTGTTTGCAATGTATCTCTTGGCCATGATGGCGGTTTCGCCGGCCATGAATGATTACTACCTTGCCCTGTCCGTGCTGGCGTGCGCGATCTTTTATCCCCGCTGGCCGATTTGGAGTTTTCTGGCATCGGCGATGGTGGCCTTGTTCAGTTCGGCGGGTGGGATTTTCGTGCCCCCCTTCAATCTCATCTACTACCTCTCGATTCTCAGTTGTCAAGTCGCCACTGGGGCGCTCTTCCTCGTGCAACTAAGGCAACCGCGAGCAGCAGAGGCGGATAGGATTCCCGCCGCCGAAATCGCAAGCAAGGCCCTGGCCCTTACGGTGTGCAGCTATGCCTTGCTCTTTTTCCTCCTGGTCATCAAAGCATGGAGTTTTGGCCAAACCACCTCATCGTGGATTCTGCCGTTGGATAACGGATGAGCGAGCGAGATTCCCCAAATACTTCGGCGAAGGAGGCGGCCGGCGCCGCGCCCGAGCCCGTTTTGACCATCGTGATGCCCGCTTACAACGAGAAAGACCTCATCGAGGCCACGGTGCGGGAATGGCACGCGGAGGTTATTGCCAAATTGCCGGGCGCGCGCCTTGTCGTCATCGATGACTGCAGCACCGATGGCACGACGGAGGAGTTGCAATTGCTTGCCCAGACTTTGCCGGGCGTGGACCATTTGCGGCAGGGCACAAATGGCGGTCACGGCCGGGCTCTTCTCGCCGGGTTCCAGCAGGTTCGCGGCCCATTCGTATTCCAGACGGATAGCGATCGCCAGCATCGCGCGGCCGATTTCTGGCGGCTCTGGGAGATGCGCGGGCAATTCGACTTCGTTTTCGGGATGCGAACCGAGCGGCACGACGGCCCTTTTCGCCAGGTCGTAAGTGCTCTGATGCGCACCCTGAACTGGCTGCTGTGGCAAGTGTGGATCATTGACGCAAACTGCCCGTTTAAGCTCATGCGAAGTGAATCGCTCACGGCGGTGCTTCGGCAAATCCCCGCAGATGCCTTCATTCCCATGGTGATGGTCTCGATTCTGGCGCGCCGCAGGGGGTTTCGCGTGACGGAAGTTTCTGTTCAACACCTCCCTCGGCGCGGGGGCACTCCCTCATTAAAAGGGATAAGGCGCTGGACGCGGGTGGCGTGGAAATGCGCACAGCAGTTGGTACAAATGCGATGCTTCCCGCGCGAGTAGTTCCGGATCGTCACGCCGCACCGGAATTGTGGCCGTATGCGGCTACCGGGGCTGCGGGAAAAGCCTCTCAAGATTGTTATCTTAGGGGGAAAACGGGGGGAAACAGGAACGTTTCATCGTTTTTTGTCCGGAATTCAGCGGGTAGCGCATCTATAACGGCATCGGGGTTGTCAACGGCATTTAGGGCACGCGAATCCGGTTCGAGCTGGGAGCGGGGTCAAGGGCGACCGGCGGAGCGGGTCGTTCATCGCAGACCCTTGAGGCCGCTCCCAGCTCGTGCACCATCGAGCCGGACGAAGCCCGACGTTTTTCCAGGGCTTCGTCCTAGCGGAT
>JASHSC010000131.1 GCA_030036915.1 Terriglobia bacterium | reverse complement strand
GCCCTCCTCGCGCGCTTCAAGCGGAGGAATTATCTTCGCATTGTGCTCAAAGACGTGCTGGGACTTTCGACGCTAGGCGAAACCACCCTGGAGCTTTCCACGCTTGCCGATGTGATCTTGTTCGACGCCTACTTGTACTGCGATCGCGAGCTTGAAAAGCGCTATGGCCAGCCGCAATATCGCGATGCCCAGGGCCGCATCGCACGCGCGGGCTTCAGTATCGTTTCCCTCGGAAAGTTGGGTGGAAACGAACTGAATTACAACTCGGACATCGACCTGCTATTCCTCTATTCGCACGATGGCGAAACCTCGGGTGGCAACGAGCGCGAGTCCTCGATTACCAACAAGGAATACTTTGTGCATGTGGCGCACGCCATCACGCGCACCATCACCCAGACGACATCGCAGGGAGAAGTGTTTCGCATGGATTTGCGGCTGCGCCCTGAAGGCGAGCAGGGCGACCTGGCGATCTCACTCAAATCCGCGCACGAGTATTACGAGCATCGGGCGCGGGACTGGGAATTGCAAATGCTGATCAAGGCCCGCCATTCCGCCGGAGATGCGAAGGTGACCCGTGACTTCCTGCGCGGCGTGGAAGAATATGTCTATCGTTCGCCGGGAGACTTTGTCGCCGTGGAAAGCGTTCTTCTAGCGCGCGAACGGATCTCCAAGAAGCTGCGGGAAAGCCGCGGGCAGGCAATCGACGTCAAGCGTCATCGGGGCGGTATTCGCGACATTGAATTTCTCGTTCAATGTTTGCAGCGCCTTCACGGCTTGAACGACCATTGGGTGCGTTCGGGCGGGACGCTCTTCGCTCTGCGCAAACTTAATGACAAGAGCTGGCTTTCCAACCGCGATTATGCCGCTCTGACCTCCGCCTACGAGTTTCTGCGCAAGGTCGAGCACCGGATCCAGATGGAAGCGGGCCAGCAAACGCACCGGCTTCCTACCGCCGCCGATGCTCTCGACCGCCTTGCGCGCAGGACAGGGGTCGAACCCTCTCCTCACGAGCGGCCGGGGGAGGCCCTCCTGCGCAAAGTCCGCGAAGCCTTTGCGGTGGTGGACGAGATTTACCAGCGCGTGATCCACCGTGCAGACACCACCAGTCCCAGAGCCGCCTTCGAGCTTCAACCCGCCCTCACGATTTTGCCCGATTCCGGCCGCCTGACCTTTGATGCCGTGCTGAGCTTCCTGGATTCTCAGGTGCCGGAAGTAGCGCTGCTGGTTCGCGAGGCTCAGGTTCCAGAACCCGCGCGACGGAATGTCATCCGCCTGCTGACCGCCATGGTGGCCTCAACAGAGGGGTTTGCACCAGCGCGCGCCAACCCTGCCGCTTTGCGCCGCGCACTGGAAGTGGCCGGGGCAAGTGCCTATCTTACCGACTTGTTGGTTCACCATCCCGAAGACCTGGAATTCCTCAATTCCACAGATCACGCGCGCCGCGATTCGGCCGCGGTGGGCCAATTGGAAATGGGTTTGGAAGCGTTTTCCATGATTGAGCCCTATCCCTGGGCTTCCGATGCGGGGATGGGCCTGCGCGAAAAGATGGGAATCTTGCGGCGCCAATACCGCGCTGGAGTCCTGAAACTGGGTTCCGTCGACCTGACAGCAGGGGGTGAGGTGTTCCCGATGTTGAGGGGTTGGAGCGCCAATGCCGTTCGTTGCATCTCCAGCGCGCAAGTGATCGCGCGGTGTGCCGAAAAACAGGAAGAATCTGCCTCCGCTGGTACAGGTTCCTTTGTAGCCATGGGCTTGGGCCGCTTGGGGTTGAATGAGTTTGATTTGGCATCGGATGCCGATCTCTTCTTTATCGCCGGGTCAGAGGCAAACCGCGGGGATTTGGAGCGTTGGACTCATTCGGCGGAGAAGACCATCGAGGTGCTTTCCAGTTACACCCAGGATGGCACAGTATTCCCCGTGGACACCCGTTTGCGCCCGCGCGGACAAGAAGGGGAGTTGGTGGTGACCTTGGATGGGCTCTTGACCTACGTTGCGGAGGACGCGCAGGCGTGGGAACTGCTCACCTATCTCAAGGCCAATCCTCTCGCAGGCGATTGGCAACTTGGCCGGACGGCAGTGCAGCGGCTTCAGGAAGCAATTGTGCAAAGGTTTTCCAGAATCGAGGATTTTCAAGGAAAACTCCATCAAATGCGGAGGCGCCTTGAGCGCGAAGTTGCGGTTCCGGGCAGCAATACCAAAACCACGCCGGGTGGCTATTACGATGTGGACTTTGCCGTGTCTTATTCACGCCTGCAACACCGGGTGATGACCGAGCCGGGAGCCAACATGGCGCAACAAATTGCCGCCCTGAGAAGTGCAGGAGCTCTTTCCGCCGAGGATGCCGCTGCCCTGACGGAGGGTGCCGCCTTCCTGCGCTCCGTGGACCACATCTTGCGGTTGGTAGCAGGAAAGGCACCGACCGGCTTGCCGGAGAGCGGAGCGAATCTGGAAAGTGCCGAAAGCCTGGCGCGTCGCTGGAACCTGATCGCCGAGGGGCAAACGCTCGCCGCCAAACTCCACGAGATCCAACAGCAGCTCCGTTACGTTTATCGTCGCCTGGTCGGGTCCGAATGAATTTGGTTGAAGTGATGTGACCGGCGCAACTACGTCGAAGCGAACTTCAAGTTTCAAGCCGCCCCGCACGAACCACCGGCCACTTGTTCTCAACTACCATTCGCGCCGGCGCCCGCCCCCACCGCCGCCGCCGGAATGACCATGATGCCGTCCTCCTCCACCCCCTCCGCGGGGACGTCCCCCGCCCATATCGGTGCGCGGTGGACGCGCTTCGTTGACGGTTAGTCGGCGGCCTTGCAGGTTTTGCCCATTCAGCCCGGCAATAGCGCGCTCAATGTCTTCGCCATCCGCCAGCTCAACGAAGCCAAAGCCCCGAGATTGTCCCGTAGCCTTGTCGCGAATAACCACGGCCGATGCTGATTGAAATCCCGCACTGCTGACAAACTCATGGAGTTCATTGTCTGTCACTTCGTGCGGAAGGTTCCCCACGAATAACCTTTGCGGCATGAGATGCTCCCCTGAGGGTGAGGCGGCCTCGACCTGCCACCTTCGCCCTATAGATTTGTACGACCCGACCTCGCAAAACCCATTTGTGGAATGGCAATTTGACAAACAGGGGCGATATGTGAGGACGACAACCCCGCGTAATGCCGCGGGTCGCGAGAGCAGATGACGCTTGAGACAGAGGGCTGCTGCGAGACACGGCGGTATTACCAAACTGCGTCGGGGATTCTAGCACGCATTTGGGCTGGCGAAGCGAAAAAAGCGGTGGCGCAAGACCGTGGATCAAGCAGGCCATGAGTGTGGTTCCAGGGCAACGCTCTTCAGAGGGTATCGCCGTTAAGGTCGAACATCTAAAACAGCAGCTCGACGGAGAATTGCAGCTCGCGGGCGGGAAGCTGGTTCGTAATTCCCGAAGCGGGCTGGCCGAATCCCACGCCGGCGCTGGCTCCGTTTCCATACGTGGCGCTGTAGCCGACAAAATTCGCATGGTTGAAAAC
>JASHSC010000130.1 GCA_030036915.1 Terriglobia bacterium | reverse complement strand
TGCGCCGCGAGGTACAATTCGTGCCAGCGTGAAGACAAATCTTTGAGACAATGCTCTTATATCGAGTCGCGCCAGATTGGCAAGTACTATTACCTCCTCAAGAGAATTGTCCGGTACCCCTTGTTTGAAACCCCGAATAGTGTCACGAACCCAATCACCTGAACCTCTTCCCCGGGTTTTCGCGTGGCAAATAAGGGCCTCCCTTAAGACCGGACACAGGCGTTCCATTCGGCAGGAATCTGTTCCGATGAAGAACGAGGTGAGAGGACCCTCCATTCGGTAACAAGAATTCCCAGCTGAGACCATCCAGAAGGCGTCTAAAATCGTCCCGCTAAACCTTGGGAGATTCCCAGGTTTTCGATTTGATTGAGCGCTCGACTGCATCCAGGACGGCTTGTGTCTTCTGCCCTTGGTAAAAGTCTGGCTCTGCCATTCGATCCTTCTCCAAACTTGTTAGGAAATCCTGGATGGCGTGAATGAATGTGTGCTCGTAACCGAGGAAATGCCCCGGTGGCCACCAAGGTGCACAATACGGGTGGATGTCCTCACTGACAATGATTCTCTTGAAGCCCTGTTCCCCCATAGTTTCAGTCTGATCGTAAAGCTCGAGCTCATTCATATTCTCGATGTTGAAAGCCAAACTGCCCTTGCTTCCATAAATTTGGAATATATTGCAATTCCTCCGCCCGCGGGCAAACCGCGAAGTTTGGAATACCCCCACGCTGCCATTGCTGAACTGAGCCAAATAATTGGCGTCGTCGTCCACAGTGACGCGCCCTTTGCGTCTTCCTCCAATCGCCTTGAATCCTCCTCCGATCATTCTCGCGACGAGCGGGCGATGCTTGATGAAGGTGGTCAACTGACCGACTACAGAAGTAATGTGCCCGTTCAGGAAAAGGGCGAGGTCGGTCGTGTGTGAACCGATATCGGATAGTGCACCGCTGCCAGCATACTTCCTTTGCAAGCGCCACACGAGTGGGAAGTTTGGTTCCATCACCCAATCTTGAAGATATGCGCCGTAATAATGATAAATGCGGCCAAGCCTTCCATCCTCAATTAACTTCTTTGCCCAGGCAACGGCGGGGACCCGGCGATAGCTGAAATTCACCATATGCTTCACGCCAGCCTTTTCTACGGCTCGCACCATTTCTGTGGCTTCCTGCAGGCTGTTGGCCAGGGGCTTTTCGCAAATAATGTGTTTGCCGGCGGCCGCAGCCGCGAGCGCTATGTCATGGTGAAGATGCCCGGGCGTAGATATGTCCACAACGTCGATATCTTTACGTTCTACTACACTTCGCCAGTCACAACTGTATTCTTCCCATCCGAATTTGCGTGCGGCTGTTTGCAGGTCCTCGGTGCAGGCACTACCACATATGACCTTCAGACGAGGTACCAATTTCCCCGGAATAAATCGCCGGACTTGACGGAGAGCGTTCGAATGGGCTTTCCCCATGAACTTGTGCCCGATCAGAGCAAAATTAATCTCAGGCATGGTCTTGACCCCCACAACTCCATTTTATACAGGTAAATATCAACTGATTAATAATCTTGAACCATGACGCGGATAGAGACATGTGTAATGCAACCGTTAAGGACCCCAAATTGGGCCGGTGGGCAATTGTGGTCGCGCGCAGGTTTCTGCTTTATCTCACCAATAGAACTTCAACGCCAGCTGGATTTCGCGAGGATCATTGGGACTGTCGCGGGTCATCGTGATCTGTGCAAAACCGGGCTCCCTAAAATCGAGCTGGGAGAACGGCACGGAGAAGTTCGGCGTATTCGTAAGATTGAAGACCTCCGTCCGGAATTCAAAGTAAGTGGAGTCCGAAGTTCGAAACTGCTTGAAGAGTGAAAGATCCAGGCGATGGAATCCAGGTCCGAACACCTGGGTGGGCGCCCCACCGAGGGGTGCCAGATTGGACTGCCCAAGCGTGGTTGCGATCGGGGGATTTGTAAAGGCCGCTGGATTCAGCCACTGATTGACATTGTGCGGACCACCAATTGGGTTCTGACCCGGGACAAGATCGGCGTCGCATCCAACTCCCGCAGCCGTCTCAATATCGCAATATATGCTAAAAGGCTGTCCATCTTGGAGTGATACGATTCCATGGACAGACCAGTCACCGGCCACGAAGTTCGCGACCCTGCCTAGATTTGACAAAAACTGCTTTCCCGTGCCGAAGGGAAGTTCGTAGCCAAACGCCGCGTGTACGATTTGGCGGACGTCGGCTTCGCAGAATCCGTAGTCGCCTTGGATTCCGAATCCGGGAATGGAGGGCGCGCGGTACCCATTGATTTCGGCGGAAGGGGAAATATTGGATTCCTCATCGCTCCGGCATTTTGACCATGTGTAGTTGGCAAGCAAAATCATGCCGTGGCTGAATCGTCGGTCGTACGAAGCTTGCAGAGAGTGGTAATAAGAACTCGCACCCTGATCCTCGTAACCCGCCCCCTCTCCAAAGAGCGGGAAAGGAACATACACCTGTGGGTTCAGCAGGGGAGGCAGCATCTCGGAAACATTGTTCATGCCCGGGATCACGAGTAGATGCCGCCCGAAGGTCCCAACATAACCAATCTGGACGGACTGGTTTGGCGAGACTTCGTATTGAACCATAAGGTTCGTACTCTGCGTGTATGGCGTGGTTGGACGGTACGGGTACCCAGTAACGCCAAACCCGCTCGTGGCGGTGACGGAAGAAGGGCTGACGGAAACGTTTAAGAGTCCATTTTCAAGCAGCCCAATTGAATTGTTGGGAGTAATAGGCTCAGCCGAATTCGGCGCGGGATAGGTCAAACTGAGCTGATATGGGAAGTTAAGTGCACCCGCATAGCTTAATGCCCCGTTATCTTCAAAACCCCCATAGGACACTCCGTATCCTGCTCGCAAAACTAAATTGGGCGTGAGGCGGTAAGCGAGTCCGAAGCGAGGCCCAAAATCATCCTTGGGGGTGATCCCGCTTGTGTTGCTAATCGGGGTAAAGGCAACCCCATCGGTTTGCAAGGCTTGCAGGAAAGTCGCGGGCGGCAGCACCGTTTGGCCCTGCGGGAAGACGTACTCCGCCCCTGCAAAAGGTGTGCCTGGAATGAAGTCTGCTTGCTGATGGAATAGGCCCTTATATGGGCTGAAAAACTCGTAACGCACGCCAAGGTTCAAAGTCAGTTTCGAATTTACCCTGAAGTCATCTTGGAAGTATCCAGCCAAGTAGTTGCGGGTGAGAGTACTATGGGCTATACTAGTTACGCCAAGTGAGTTCATACCTCCAACATTATTAATTCCATTTTCAACAGTCGAAGCTGTCGGGGTCAGGACGAATTGAGCGATGGCCGTGTCTCCGACATTGGCAGTTGGAATCGAAGCGTAAGCACCCGTGAAGTTGAACGTCCCGCGCGGCTGCGCGGATTTAGTATATTCAATATAGTTATATTCGCCTTCGAATCCGGCCTTGAAACTGTGCGCGCCATGGATCTTGGTCAGGTTCTCCCGGAGGTCCCACACATTGCCGTCTTTTTCAACCGGCAGGGAATTCGCCACCCCCAATTCGTTAAGGCCGGTAATATTAATCGTGGGTAGGCCACCGTTATGTTCTGTCTGCGGAATGCCTTGAATTCCAAAGGACGCAGGAATACCCATATCGTTGGCACCAACTTGTGAGCGTAGATTTACTTGACGGACGAAGGCGATGCGAAACTCGTTAACGGTGGTCGGGGAAAAAGTGTGAGTCTCTCCAAGAACCGAGCTGTTTGCAGTGATCCCAAGGGTTCCCGCATACTCGCCGCCACCCTGGCCCGCTCCGGGAAACAAGGGGGGCTGAAATGATGGGCTGTGGTCGTAGGTGACACTCGCAAATATTTGATCACTGTTCCCGACGTTGTCATCAAGCCGGACGACGCCCGTATTTTGGTTGCTTTGGATCGGCGCGTCCGAGAAGAAGTTATTAAATAGGCCTCCGCTTGTGGGAGGGGAATAGAGATTGAGGAGACGAACGGCATTAGGATCGATACGGTCGGCGGGTATAATATTCCCCGGGAAAGGGTCGCGAACGTAGCCGGTGTTGGTTGCTACCAGGCCCGTTACCGGGTCGATCGCGCCTTGCGTAACCGATCGAGTGGTTGCTGGATCGAAGACCTGCCCCAAGGGGAAAGTCCGTCCCAGATCGTCGGCCGGCGTAGTTCCCTGCTGTAGCGCGATCAAATCCGAAAAGTTCGTGTAACCACTGTTCCGTTCGTTCAC
>JASHSC010000012.1 GCA_030036915.1 Terriglobia bacterium | reverse complement strand
GTGGGGCAAACGGCGCGCGCATTCGCCTGGCGCCGCAGAAGGATTGGGCAGTGAATCAACCGGCCGAACTGGCCAAGGTCCTGAAGAAGCTCGAGGCGATTCAAAAAGAATTCAACCGCTCGCTCTCCGGCGGGAAAAAGGTTTCGCTGGCGGACGTGATTGTTCTGGGCGGCTGCGCAGCCGTGGAGGAAGCCGCGAAAAAGGGCGGGCAGAACGTCACAGTACCCTTCTCGCCCGGGCGCACCGACGCATCCCAGAAGCAGACCGATGTGGAATCGTTTGCAGTGCTTGAGCCGACCGCAGACGGCTTCCGCAACTACCTCCATGCGAACGGCGACCCCAGATCGGCGGAAGAGCGGCTGGTGGACCGCGCGCAGTTGCTGAAGCTGACTGCACCCGAAATGACGGTTCTTATCGGTGGCATGCGCGCCTTGGGCGCCAACTCCGACGGGTCCCAACACGGTGTCTTCACGCACCGGCCCGGAACGCTGACCAACGATTTCTTCGTCAACCTGCTCGATATGAATTCCGAGTGGCAGCCCTCATCAACGGAAGGCGTGTATGAGGCGCGCGATCGCTCGACGGGCAAGGTCAAGTGGACCGGCACCCGCGTTGACCTGATCTTCGGCTCCAACTCCCAGCTCCGCGGAATCGCGGAAGTCTATGCCTGTGAGGATGCGAAGAAGACGTTTGTGAAGGACTTCGTGGCGGCGTGGGCAAAGGTGATGAATCTCGACCGCTACGACCAGGCTTAGTCTTCAGCGCTGGGTGCGAGCCTTTTTGGAGTGCGGGAGCAGCAGCTCCCGCACCTTATGCCCAGCAACATCGGGCGGGGCACCTGCAAGGATGCCCCTACGCCGAAATTTCAAATTGACCCACTAGCGCACCTTGTTTCGCCTTGACTATCGCTTCGAGATGCGAGACGCTGTTTTCAAGACGCCATGGGGGCGACCAACCCAAACATTTCTACATTGATCGATTTGGCGGAGCGAGGTGACGCAGCTTCGGCGGGTGAGCTTTTTACCATTCTCTATGGCGAACTCCATCGGCTGGCCAAGCGCCAACTCGCCTGCCAGGGCGTTGTAACTCTCAGTGCTTCAACCCTCATTCACGAGGCTTACCTGGATATGGCCGCGGCGGGGGGCCCGTCGTTCCCTGATCGCGGCCGCTTTATGACCTATGCAGCGCGGGTCATGCGCGGCCTGATCATCGATCATATCCGGAATCGGCTCGCCATCAAACGCGGCGGGCAGTTTGAACTCACCTCCCTCACCAACAACGTTGCAGATGTTGCGAGCGACGAACAAGAACTTACGCAGATCAGCAAGGTTCTCGACGGGCTGGCCGAAAAGGATAGTTCCTTGTCGCAGATTGTCGACCTGAAGTTCTTCTGCGGATTCTCATTCATTGAGATTGCCGAGATGCTCGGCGTGTCCGAACGTACCGTCCAGAGAAAATGGGAAAAGGCCCGCATTTATCTGTATCAGAGCCTGCGGGCGGATTTGCCGTTGTGAAAAATCGATGGCCATCCTCACACCCGATCAATGGCAGGAAGTAAGCCCGTACCTCGACGAGGTCCTGGAGATCGATCCGGAAAAACGCGACGCATGGATGGTTTCCCTTCGAGAAAAGGACGCGAGGCTGGCTTCCATCGTCCAGGCGCTATTGCACGATCAGCAGCAGTTGAATGAAAAAGGATTTCTCGAAAAGTCCCCACTGCGTGCGGACGCAAGACTGACCGGCCAGAAGCTCGGCGCCTACACCATGATCGCGCCGGTCGGTCAAGGCGGAATGGGCAGCGTGTGGCTGGCGCGGCGCAGTGACGGCCGGTTTGAGCGGCAGGCCGCGGTGAAGTTCGTAAAGATCGCGATCACCAACCGTGAAACGGAAGAGCGTTTCAAACGCGAAGGCAGAATTCTCGGCCAGCTTACTCATCCGCATATTGCATCTCTGCTGGATGCCGGCATCTCCCCTGAGGGCAGCCCTTATCTCATCCTCGAATACGTTGAGGGCGTGGCCATTGATCAATATTGCGATGATCACCGGCTCGACCTCGACGCGCGGATTAGACTCTTCCTCGATGTGCTGGGCGCCATGGCGGAGGTCCATGCCCATCTGGTTGTCCACCGTGACATCAAGCCCTCCAACGTGCTGGTCCGCAAAGACGGCCAGGTGAAATTGCTGGATTTTGGAATTGCCAAGCTGCTGGCCCGGGAAGAAGAATCCGCTCTGGCGATTACGCACACGATGGAAGGCGGAGGGGCGCTGACTCCGCGATTTGCCGCGCCGGAGCAGGTAACGCGTGGGGCCGTAACCACCGCCACGGATGTATACGCACTGGGAGTGCTGCTCTACCTTCTGCTGACCGGGCAGCACCCTGCCGGCCCGGGCGCGGACACCCCGGCAGAATTGGTCAAAGCGATTGTCGAAGTGGAGCCACGTCGAGCATCGGAATCTGTCCTGGCGGGGGGGAACTCAGCGGGAACGCGCGGTTCGACGCCTGAAAGGCTTTGCCGCCAGTTAAGAGGAGACCTCGACACGATCCTGGGCAAAGCCCTGAAGAAGCACCCACAGGAACGCTATCCCTCCGTGACCGCTTTCGGCGACGACCTTTGGCGCTATCTCCAGCATGAACCCATCAGCGCCAGACCGGATACACTTGCCTACAGCACTGCCAAATTTTTGCGCCGCAATCGCACCGCAGTAGCATTAGCCGCCGCCGCAATGGCGCTGGTGATTGGAAGTCTGTCCGCCGGATTGCTGATTGCCAATCGTGCGCGCAAGATTGCCGAACGCCGGTTTGCGCAGGTTCACCAACTGGCCATAAATTTTATAGAACTGGATGGTGATCTCCGCGGCCTGCCGGGTTCGACGAAAGTGCGGATGAAGATGGTTTCCGACGCGATGCAATACTTGACCTCGCTGGGCAGCGACGTTCATGGCGACAAGGATCTGGCGCTCGATGTTGCCCTGGCTTATATCCGGGGCGCTCATGTTCAAGGCGATCCCACCTCGCCCAACCTCGGCCAGTTCACCGAGGCGGTAGCAAGTCTTGACAAGGCGCAGTCATTCGTCGATGTGGTTTTAAAAGCCGATCCCACGAACGGAAGGGCACTCGGGACTGCGATGGAAATTGCGCACGATCACATGAACATCGCCGATGAGCGGAGCCAGCGGCAAGACACGGTGGCTTGGGCCGACATAACCTCAGAGCGAATCGAGCGCTTTATGAAACTCGGCAAACCCACGGGTCACAATGTTTACGGTCCCGGGTATTTTGAGCAGAATGTTGCCTACGGTTATGACGACACCCGGCATTTTGCCGATGCCGTACGTGCAGGCCAGCGCGCGCTGGAGATCATCGAACCGGATCCGCTCTCCCATCGTCTTCAGGGCAGCATTCTTGGGGGCCTGGCGATCGCGCGATGGCAAACCGGCGATCTGGACGGAGCGTTACAGACCGCTCAGAAGGCGGTTGAACTACAGCAAGTACAAGCCGCCGGCGGGCACGCCACCATGCGCGTGAATCTGGCCAACGCCTGGTTGACGGAGGGCATGATTCTGGGAAAGCAGGATGCGGAGCCGAGCCTGGGCCGAAATCGAGAGACCCTTGCGGCGTTCCAAAGGGGACTCGATATCGGTGAGGAGCTCGCGAAAATGGATCCCCTCGATTATCTGAGCCGTAGGACGGTGGCAGTCCACGGGCTGGAAATCGGCAACATTCTCCGCCATAGCGATCCGCAGAAAGCCTTGACGGTATACGACCATGCACTTGCACGCATTCGCGAAGCGAAAACCAACCCCACCGCCCAGCTTTATTCAGCGGACTTGCTGGCGAGTTCTTCCTACGCCGCCCGCTGGACCGGCAAGGACAAAGATAGTCAGGCGCGCATCGAGCAGGCCTTTCAGCTCATGCAGGACACTCATCAATACCCCGCCAACTCCATCGAGCCCATGAGCGTGGCCGATCATGTTTTAAGAGCCCGGGCTGACGAATACGCTGAAACCGGCCAAACCACTAAAGCCATTGCGGCCTACCAGGACCTGCTGGACAAGCTGATGGCCTGGAAGCCCGACCTGCAAAACGATCTGCGAGATGCCACCTGCATTTCGCGCACTTGGACCACGCTTGCCGTCCTCCTCCGCCGAAGCAAGCAAACCGCGGACGCTGAACGCCTTGAGGCGCAGCGCGCAGAGCTCGCGAACCACTGGAACGGCAAACTTCCCAACGCTCAGCCCCTGCTGCGCCAAATGCTGAACCCCATCTCCCCGCCGGCGGCAGTCAGCCGAAAGCAGTAGTGTCTCAGTTTGAATTCTGTAGCACGAGTGGGGACACCCGCGGTACGAAAATCAGCTCCCGGACTGTGGGAAGAACGACTCAGGGTATAATTCTTGCATCCAGGTCCGGGCGGCTCGATGGCGTGGCTGGAGTAACGTGCGGGACGATAGGTCGAAATCATGATCGGAAGCCATGAAATCGCGAGCCATTCGGCGAGGGTGGCAGTGCCGGAATCGCTGGCGGCGAGGCTTTACGGCGAGTCCGGGGCGGAGAAATTCGGCCTGACGGCAAGTGTTTTCACCATGATTTTGGAGGAAGTGGCCGGCAAGTATCTTTCGGCCGCCGCCGGCGCCGAAGAAGTTGGGAAATTCCTCTCCTGCCTGCGGATCGCGGAGCTCGCCCTGGCGCGCGGCTGCGCCCTTGGCAACGACGCAGCGTGGGAAATTTTCTTGAACCGCTACCGCGAGAAGCTCTACAGCGCCGCCTACTCATTGGTGCCCGCGGAAGCCAATGCCCGCGAGCTGGCCGATTCGCTCTACGCCGACCTGTGGGGAACGCGCACGGGCGAGGGGGGGCGTGTTTCCAAGTTGAATTCGTATACCGGCCGAGGCTCTCTAGAAGGCTGGCTGCGGGCCATTTTGGCGCAGGAATACGTGAATCGCTTCCGGCGACAGCGCCGCTCCGTGAGCCTGGAGGAGCAAACCGAGGCCGGAGTGCAGTTCCAGGCGGAGCAACTCGACCCCGTCCAAGCCGTCGACCCCCGCGTGCCCAGGGCAACGGATGAGGCGCTCGCCTACTTGCCCGCCGAGGACAGATTTATCCTCGCAAGTTATTATCTTGACGGCCGCACGCTGGCGGAAATCGGGCGCCTGCTGGGCGTGCATGAATCCACCATCAGCCGCAAGCTTGAAAAAATTGTCTCCACGACGCGCAAATCCATCCGCGCGCGACTGATGGGACTCGGCATGAGCCGCAAAGAAGCGGAGCAATCCATGGAAGTCGAGGTCGCGGAGGTTTCCGTGGAAATCCGACGCCGATTGTTGCAAGAAAACGATGGAGAAAACGTTCCATAGGTGTGAATTAAAATAGACCATGGCTGAGCTTCCAAAATTCGTGCTATCGAGACTGAGGGGAAAACCTTCCGAATCAAGGGATTCAAGCGCCACCGAGGGGTTTGTAGCACTTGGTTTGCACCACCCCGACGCCAACCTGCTTGCAGCATTTGTGGAAAAAAATCTGACGGAAACGGAACGCGCGCGCGTGCTGCATCACCTCGCCCACTGTGCCGAGTGCCGCGAGGTCGCGGCGTTCGCGCTGCCCGAGAATCTTGTGACCGCCAAAATCCAGGAGAGAAATCACAGTGAGCGCTGGAGGGGTTGGCCGATTCTTCGCTGGGGCGCGCTGGCCGCCATGATGGGCGCACTCGCCATGGTCATCACCTTGCACCCTAGCCTCTGGCAAAATCATGCGGGTGTGACCAGCAGCTTGCCGCCCGCATTTCCGACGGGAAACATGGAGGGGTCGCACTCCACGGCTTCATCGCAGGTCGCAGTTAAATCTGTAGAACCCGTCGAGCGCAAAATCAGTCTGACTGCGCGACAATCCTCTCAGCAAGCGGCCGCATTGAATCAATCCGTGCGACCGTATCAAATCACTTCGCAAGGCAGTCTCGAATCACAACACGCGCCCCGGCAACAGGTGACGACGTTGGCATCCAGGCAGCCGCCGGCTCAGATTCAGGGCGCTCCCGCATTAATGATGGGGCGGAATTCCGTCGCGGCCCCAACCGCAGCGAACCAGACTGCTCCTGCCGATTCCGGGTTCCCAGCATTACCGCGGTCCGTCGAGGCAACGGCCTCCCCCAAGGCGGCTTCCGCCGTACGACGTTGGTTCGTAACCTCGGAGGGCAAGGTTATCCGGAGCGCCAAGGATAGCGATACCTTTGAGACAATCCCCATCGCTGCCGGCATAGGGTTCAGCAGCGTTGCGGCGTTTGAAGACGACGTTTGGGCCGGCGGCGTGGGCGGCGCGCTTTTTCATTCGGCCGACGGCGGCGACACCTGGACCCGCGTAATCGTAAGTCCCGACGGCAACACGATCAATGAAACCATCACCAGCATCCAGATTCGCGACTCGCAGCACCTTACGATCACAACGGCTTCCGGCTTGCAATGGGAGAGCGAGGACGGCGGCCAGCATTGGCACAAGCAGATCTGACGCTGACCCTTCCAAACCCCGCATTGGGTTTTTCGTTGAGTCTGCTCGACGGGCAGGCAAGCGAAGACGCACTCTTACGCATTGACGTAATCATTCGGAACGCCGGGGTATAATAGATGTATGAGACGGCTTATCAGGATCAATGCCTTCCTGATGCGGTGAATCATGGCAACGCTTCAGGATGTTCTCAACGCCAACGTTCGCGAGGGTGAGCTTTACGAGAAGCTGGACCGCGGATTTGTGCGCTGCTATGCCTGCGGGCACTGCTGCCCGATTCCGGACGGCCAGCTTGGTGTTTGCAAGGTTCGTTTCAACGAGGGCGGCAAACTCTTCGTGCCCTGGGGATACGCCGCCGGGGTGCAGTGCGACCCGATTGAGAAGAAACCCTTTCATCATGCCTACCCGGGCGCGCTCGCTTACAGTTTCGGCATGCTGGGCTGCGACCTGCATTGCGCTTATTGCCAGAACTGGGTGACCTCGCAGGCTCTGCGCGACCCGCGCGCCGTCTCTCGCCCCCTGCACGCGACGCCGGAAGAGCTGGTGCGTGACGCCATCGAGCAAGGCGCGAAGGTCCTGGTGAGCACCTACAACGAACCGCTCATTACCAGCGAGTGGGCCGTAGCGGTCTTCAAGGAAGCGCGAGCCGCGGGGCTCGTAACGGGATTCGTCTCAAACGGCAACGGCACCCCACAGGTGCTCGAATACCTTCGCCCCTGGGTGGAACTCTACAAAGTTGACCTGAAGAGCTTCGATGACCGCCACTACCACCAGCTTGGAGGGCGAATCGAACCCATTCTTCAAACTATCCGCACCTTGCACACAATGGGATTGTGGGTGGAAATCGTGACGCTGCTCATTCCCGGCTTCAACGATTCAGATGACGAACTCAAGCGGCTCACGGAGTTCGTGGCGAGCGTTTCCGCGGATATTCCCTGGCACGTCACCGCCTTCCACCAGGATTACAAGATGACCGACCCGGCCAACACCCAGCCGCGAGACCTGATGCGCGCTGCGGCCATCGGCAGAGCAGCGGGGTTGCGGTTTATTTACGCGGGGAATCTCCCCGGCCGGGTGGGCGACCTGGAGAACACCCGCTGCCCCGAGTGTCATGAACTGCTTATTGAGCGATTTGGCTATCACATTACGGAATATCACCTTACTTCAAAAGGCGCCTGCCCGAAGTGCAGCAAAGCCCTTCCCGGCCGCTGGGCAGAAAAGTTCGAAGGGCAGTTAGCCGATTTGCCCTATTTGCCACGTCCGCGAATAAGGAGAAGCGGTAGGCAGTAGGCGGGGAGCCGGAGACTATAGGTGTGGAAAATTGATCCCCTTGTTGACGAAACGGCGCAGCGATTGTATGGACTAAACGCGCTCATCGAGTTAGTCTATCGGGCTACTCCGGAGGCTGAACTACAGGCTCGCGACGCGCTGAAGCTAAAGGCAAAGCACGAGAGTTGGGACTCCGGGGATTTCCAAACAGAAAACCAATTCCTGGATGTACAATTCAAGCACTGGCTGCCAACCCTTTCTGCATACTCCATCATTATCATGCTTAGCTCGATCGTAGAAATACAGCTTCTTGCATTTGCGAGGAGCCTAGGTAGGCACAATACATCAACCTTTGATCCCAATGATCTGAAGGGTTCGGTTGTTGAGAAAACAGCATTATATGTCAAAAAGGTCTGTGGCTTGGAGCTAGGGAAGAATGCGCGCTGGCAAAAGTTACGAGATCTACAGGATCTCCGCGATATCATCGTACACCGCGGTGGCAAGCCAACTGATCGTTCTAATCGCGTCGGCCAAATGTCTAAGACATACCCCGGAATTTCGTTGGCCCAAAACCCATACACGGTCGCGCGCGACCTGGAACTGTCTATTACAGTACACGCGTGCAGGTACTTCGCATCAGAGGTCGAGGAATTCTTTAAGGGGCTGTTCAGGGACGCTGACCTTCCTGTGAAATCGGGTCTGTGGCCGAACATTGATAGTGGTTTCTCTCAAGGCAAGTAGCAACGTGATTTAGTTGGGACGTGCACCTTGCCCGCCGGTTTCTCGCTTCTGCCCGGCTCCTACTGCTCTCTTGCCACTCACCACTGCTTTCTGCCGTTTGCCTGGTACCTGGAACATGTGAAAAAATTGAATTCGGACCAGTTTTCAACATTGTATCATGTTGAAAATACGTAATGCTGATATCGGTAAATCCAATTTTTCACATGCTCCTGCTGCCTTTTACCCCTACCGAATCCCATAGAACAAATACCCCGGTCCCACACGCAGATGATGGATCAGCGACTCGGGTGACACGGCGCCTAGCAGGAACCCGCCCACTGCCTGCGCAAGTGCCAGCGGCCAGATGTTGCGGTGGCGTGAAAACACTTCAGCAAAAACAAATCCGGCAACAAAAGTCGCGACAATCAGGATGGGATTTGGGATGTGCGCGGCGCCGAACATGATGCCCACTAGTGCCGAACAAACGTGGCGGTTGTGGATGACCAACATGAGACGGTTATTGAAGTACGACTGCGTAAGGTATTGCTGAAACGCGCACCAGATGCCATAGCCAAGAAGTGAGAGCAACGATTGCCAATTCGGAAGAATAGCCGCCAGGCGGTGGTGCGCCCACCCGTAACCGAGCATCGGCAGGTAGAAGAGAAGGGCCAAAGGTAGCACCCACTGTGCGCAGGCGCGCATGTTGGTGATCCCCAGGCCAAGCCCGCGCAAGGTGTCCCCGTGCAGGGCGTGACTCAACAAAATCAGAGCGAAGAGGACAATCCAGGCGTCGTGAAAGGTACGTTGCCAACGCCAGATGTAAGTAAGAATTCCGGCAAAAATCAGCGCGACTTCGAAAGCTGTAGCGATAGCCAGTGGACCTCGCTTATTGCCACCCGTTTCCCCCTCTACAATTATCGCGCCCTCACTCATGAATGTGCCGGCTTCCATTGTACTCCTGAATTTGCAGTGGTGAGTTCGGGAGGGGGTGCCCTAGTTAGTGGGGGGGGGTGGGAACAGATTCCGGCGAGGAATCCGTCGGGACCGCCGTCCGTTTACGATGAGGCCAAACGTAACGGAAGGTGAGGTAAAGAATCAAGGCGAGAAGAATTCCCACGCATTCGAGCGCCGCCATACGCAGGAAACGGTTGGCGGGCAAGCCCAGACGCGCGCGCAGCGCCATCCACATGCAATCGTTGTAAACGTAGGGAGCGATTCGGCAATCGCGCGTCTCCAGATCCGCCGCATGCAGCACCACGCCCACAATTACGACTGCCAAAACGATGCGCAAGAGCTTCTGCATAAGCCTCTCAGCAATGGAACCTCAATTAAAAACGGCGAGCAATCGCAATCCCAAGTGGAGCTTTTCACGCGGACCCATGGTCTGCGGAGAACCATGGCCTGAATGCGCGGCAAGCAGCCGGTCAAAAATCCGCGGTTCACGGGCAGGCGCGCGGAATCTGCAACTGTCACGCTCATGCCGCGTCCTCGTAGTGCGATTCCTGCCGCCAGTCCGGCCGGGCCGCCGCCCACGATGAAAACGTCGGTTTTCAGAAGGTTTACACCCATCAATTCCACCTGAGAAGGACCAACTCCGAACAGAAGCCCGGACCCATGGCCGCGAGCAGCGAGTACGTTCCGGCATCGGGGCGACGCTGCTTAAAAACATCCTCCAGCACCATCAGGACGGACGCAGAAGACAAATTGCCCACTTTGCGCAGGCACTCCCACGATGCATCCAGGTCCTTTCGAGTGAGGCCGAGAGCCGTCGCCGTGGCCTCGAGAATCTTGGGGCCCCCCGTGTGCAGAATCCAGCGGCCGATGTCCTTACGGGTAAGGTGGTGGTCCGCCAGGAATGCGTCCACATCGTGTCCCAGATGGTCCACGATGAGCTGCGGCAATTGAGGCGAAAGCACGATTTGGAAGCCCTTTTCGGAAATGTCCCAGCCCATGATGTGTTCAGTGTGAGGGTAGAAGACGGACCGTGTGTCCAGGATATCTGCGCCTGGAAATTGTTTTTCCGCGCCGGCCACGATAACCGCGGCGGCGCCATCGCCGAACAGCGCGGAGGAGATCAGGTTGGCCATCGAAACGTCTTCGCGCTGCAAGGTCAGCGAACAGAGTTCCACTGCCAGCAGCGCAGCGATGTGATTGGGGAAAGCGCGCACGTAATCCGCCGCCCGAGCGATGCCCGCCGCTCCCGCCACGCAACCGAGTCCGAAAATGGGAATGCGTTTGAGGCGAGGCGACAATCCCATGCGGTTCACCAGGCGCGCATCGAGAGAAGGGCTGGCAATTCCGGTGACCGAGACCACAAACAGCGCGTCAATATCGCTGGGAGCAAGCCCGGGGACCGAAAGCGCCCGGCAGAGCGCCTGTTCGCCCAGCTCCTGCGCACACTCAATCCAGGCATCGTTGGCCTCGCCCCAGGTGTTCATTTCATAGTAGGTGTCCATTGGCATGGATAAGAACCGGCCGTCAATCTCCGCGTGCGCATGCATCCGGTCGACCACCTCGGGGTTGGTGAGGCGGTGGCTCCAGAATTTCTTGAGAGCCGCGCTGAGGACGGGCTGGGGGAAGTAATGTTTAGGGAACGCGCTGCCAACGCCGGCAATTTTCATGTTCGCCATCCCTGAGGAAATGACCGAAACTGAAAATCAGAAACTGGAAACCGACCGCAGAGCCTCATTTCATCTATCGAAACTGGACCAGCCACACGGGACTCGCGATTTGCCCAGTCCAGTATCGAGTTTCCAGTCTATGTAATTACTTCAGTCGCGAAAGCTCCCGACGGTAAAGGTCATTATTGGGGAACTCCTGAGCCAAGTTCTGGAGCAAGGCTTTGGCCTCAGCGCGATTTTTCTCGCGCAGGGCCGCCACCGCGAGCAGCAACCTCGCAAAGGGCAACAGGTAATGCCCCCGCGTTGCAGTCAATTGCAATTTTTGGATACCCGTTTCCTTATCGGTTTCGGCCCCATAAATTCCCAGGATCCAGCGCACTGGCGCAGGTTTCAACCCCAAAAGATAATTCTCAACTCCGATGGCAAGATATGCGTCATAACACGTGGAGTCAACCGCCAACAGCTTTTCCGCGGTCTGCCCGGCATGCTTGGTGTAAGCCACCGCCGCGAGGTCGCGTTTCTCCACCAGCGCCAGGTAGTCCGACTCGAGACCCTGATTCAGAACCGTCGCGAACAACGCGTTGCGGTCATTCGGTGAACGCTGAAGGATTGAGTCCGCCAGTTTTTGACTCTGCGAAATTGAAGCGTCAAATTTGTCTCGCAGCACAGGATCGGGCGAAGGCTTTTCCCGGCCCTTGAACTTCTCATCATCAACGAAGAGCTCCCATTGCAAAACGCCCAGGCGGTTGAATTCGTCGAACAGATAGGCGGCAGCGTCCGCACTGGCCCCAAAGGGGTCCTTGGGTTCCGATTTGATGTACTCCTGAAAGGTCGCATGCGCCTCATTAAATTGAAGGTTGTACATCTCGCGAAAACCCCGGTCGAGGGGCGCGGATGTTCCCAGCGAGGCGCTGACGGGGCTCAGCACTCCCTGGGTGATTGCAAGAAAAGCTACAAGAATCGTGGGTGAGGCCATGTTGTGCGCAGGCAGCCGGAAAGTTGCGTGACCCGCCCCGGCTCGCCTGTCCAG
>JASHSC010000129.1 GCA_030036915.1 Terriglobia bacterium | reverse complement strand
ATGTTTAACATGCGTTCCAGTCCGCCCAAGACAAAGACGTAATTGGGAAAAAGGGGCAACTCGAGTTCTTTCCAACGGTCCTTCCAACGATGAACCGTGCGATATTGAGGCAAAAAGATTTCAAACCCTTTGCCGGTCAAAGCATGGGCCACCAGCCTTTCATGCTGGTGGCGGGTGTACAGGGCATGCCAGCTTGCTTTCACCACGCTGGGAGTTCTTTCCACGCCTGCCTCTTTGATCGGCATCAGATTCTCCTTGGGATTGACGTTCAAACTCTTGCTCCTTCGTTCTTTAGGAAAACGGGATCACACTTTTTGATGACAAACTTCCGCGCGTGATTCGATAGGGATGGATCGTCACAGCCATAACCGTGGATGCACCCAACCCGCCACCTTGCTCCACTCTTACCACGATGCCCTTGCAAAGAACCTCGGCAGGATGACCGTCCTTTCCGCCGCCCGAGGCGAGCTGCAATTTCAACTCCACAATCGTATCAATTGCCAGGGGAACCTCGCACTTGAAGAGCATCCCCGTCCGGCTGATGTTTTCTGTCCAGCCTTCCAACCAATCCTGACTTTCAAGCTCCCGGTATAGGACTCGAAGGTGGAGCGTAAACCGGCGAGCCCGACCCACGGCTTGGAGCAACGTCTTAGTCAGCATCTTTTTGTCCCGCATGAAGTCAAAGTATGCTTGCCAACCCGGAGCCTCTCCGTTTCCAGATGTAGCTCCGCCCGTTGACTTACAAGTCAGCTTTTCCAGTAAGCCGTTCCATGGTTCGCTCGCTTGCTGACGCCCGACGCTACGTCAATTCATGGTGTAGAGCTTTCTTCTCGCTCCCCCGCTCAATGGTCCGCAAAATCAGGCAATGGACCCTACGCCATGGCACCTTAGCTTAGCGAATTAAGAAACCCTGACAATAGCCCGATGGTACAACTGGAGTAGCACTAATGTACCCTGTCAGATAGCATTAAAATGTCCATTAGTTTCAGCGGGTTACGTGCGCCACAGCCCATCAGGGCTCAGGTCAGGGTGGGGGTGGGTGCTATTCCTCTTTGATAAGCTGCTGGTTGATTGCAAATAGTACCAATTCCAAGCGGTTGGAAACCCCTAGCTTGTCAAAAATGTTTGTAAGGTGATGTTTGGCAGTATGTTCGCTGATCCCCAGCTTTGTGGCGAGATCTTTATTGGTGTAGCCTGCCACGATGAGGGAAATAACCTGTAACTCGCGCGAGGTAAGCCCGAAGTTTTTCTTGGCTTCCGAGGCGCGATGTTGGGGCATCAGCCTTCGTAAGGCTTGAATCAAGTCTGAAACGCTCTCTTGGCCTACCCAGAATTGCTCTTCATTCACACAACGGATACTTTTCAAAATTACTTGTATTGTAGAATCCTTCAGAACTATTCCGCGCGCCCCTAATTGCAACGCCTCAAGCACTTGCTCCTTTTCGATCGAAGCGGTAAGCAGAATGGTTCGAGTAGGAATTCCGGACTGGCTCAAGACACGAAGGGTTTCAAGTCCAGTGCCCTTGGGCATGGCGAGGTCCAGGAGGAGGATCCTGGGCTGGTATTGACGAACCAGCCGGATGGTTTCTTCTCCATCGCAGGCTTCCGCCACAACATGGATCCCTTGTTCGGACTCAAGCAGTCTCCGCAAGCCGTCACGGAAAACTGGATGGTCATCCGAAATTACGATTTCAATTGGGGTAGGTTGAACTTCCATTAGTGGTCAAGGGTAGCAATACTTCCAATTTGGCGCCGGAACCGGGGATGGACTCAATCATCAGCTCCCCTCCGATCGACCGAACCCTCTCCTTAATGATAATTGGACACTCGGGGACATGTTCCAGTTCCGCAGAAGAAAGGCGACCGGTAAAACCGAAACCTCGGCCATCATCCTCCACGCGGAGTTTCCAGTGTTCACTTCCCCGGACGAAGACTACTTGAACCTTGTTCGCTCCGCTGTGCTTTCGAATATTCGCCAGAGCTTCTTGCACGATTCGCACCAACTCCGCACAGACCCGCGGCGGAAGGGAGACTTCCTCAGCCTCGGAGACAAAACTAGCTGAAATTCCCAGATCGCGCCGAAACCTCTCCACCGTTCCCGCAATGCTGTCCAGGAGGTGAGTCGGATCAACCTCCAGCGGTTTAACGCGCTGCATCTGCTCCCGAAAATTTACGATTTCGTCGTGAATAACCTCTTGCAAGCGTTTCAAATCGCTATTCGGAAAAGCCGGGCTTGTCGACCTTTCCTGTGTTCGCCGCAGGATGTCAATTTGCATTTCCACGCCGATCAGCGATTGAATAACCCCGTCATGCAATTCCTGCGCCAGCCGCAGCCGCTCCCGTGCTTGCGCCCGCGAGCGCAGACGACTCACCAGGAATTTGTTGTAAATAACCGGTCCAACCTCGCGAATTAAGGACGCAAGGAATCGGGAATTGCCTTTCGAATCGTTACTTTTCCGGGGGTTGTAGACCGTTAGGCGTCCAAACCATTTTTTCTCGAGCGAAAACGAAGTGGCCAGAAGTGAACCAAACCCCCCGAAGGGCGTGTGCTGCTCGCTGACAATGCGCATGTCATAGAGTTCGTCGTAATCCTGCTCCGGAGCCAGGAGCCCGGCCAGGGCTGAGCGGAGCGGACGCTGCAATTCAATTTCCCGTTTGGCGGCAGCCTCAGCCCGAAGCCTTGGATCCCCCCCGATCCGCCGTAGCCCGAGCATCCGCCACATTCCCTCCGGCAGCATTGTGAAGTATGCTTCGCGCTTCAGCCCGGTCAGTGTCCAGGACTTGACTTCATTATTTGTCTGGTCCGGACTCGGCCGGCTCGCTTCCCATAAGAATGCCTGCTCGGCTTTGATTTCCTGAGTCACCAACCCCAGTTGATCCGCATCAAAGTGTTCCCGCACGGAGATCAGAATATTGCCGATATTGACGCGCAAACTCGGCTCATGGAGCGCCTGCCGCACAAGTCGGGTGATGATCCCGGCTTCGGTATGAAGCTTCTTCTCTCGGTCCATCAAAAGCAATCCGAAAAGATAAGCGGAGAGGACCAAAAGGGCGATGATGGCATTTAAATAGCCGCCACCCCCCGTCCAATGCAGCATTCCCGCGGACCAGGAAAAGGGCGCGATGGACGCCACCAGCAAAACCATGGTGCAGGCGCAAAGCGTTGGAAAAGCCCCTGCGACTCCCCACCTGCTTGCCGCAGCGAGGAGCACGAAAAAGTAAAGTGGCAGGAACGGGCTGTGGATTCCCCCGGTTAGTAAAATTATTGAGGAAGCGATGACGATATCAGCCCCGTGAAAGCCCAACCGCCACGCCAGGCTGATTGGCCTGCCGAGCAGGACAATACCTAAGTTCAATGTGGCATATGCGAAATAAGCGAAGACCAAAATCCGGCAGGAGGTGGAATGCTTACCCAGAATGGCAGGATAAAGGTAGCTGGTTAAGAGGCAGGCGAAGGCAATGACTATGCAGGCATGCGCAAGCAGATACTCTTGATCACGGGATCCCCTCTTGATCCCCGCTCCCCTGTCTTCGAGCAACATACCGCGCATGCTCATACAGCACCACTCGCCATGTCCGTTGGGGTGACATACGAATAGCACTATCCCCCTTGGCGTGGGTGGGGAAACGTGCGTTAGAAATGGCAAAACGAGGGGGTAAGGTTTACCCTCCTCTTCGCTCTATCACATTCAAACTTCAGGAACAACGTAAGATTAACCCAAATCCAATAGGTCTTCAAGGAAAATATTTAGTATTCTTAACAAAGGGATATAGCACCCTCGTAAATATTCTAGGAACTTTGAAAGGCTAAATCGTAGACTTCCGCACCCCTCGACGAATCTTGGTAAGGTACTGGTGGGCCATCATTGGATAATAGCACTGGCACTCAGATCCGAGTTCTTCAATCGCGTGATGACCGTCACTTTGCACAGTTGCAATGGAGTGTGGAAATCTGATATTCATCCCGCCCCGAAGGAGAAACCATATGAACCTATTAAAATGCCCCAAGCATGCGGAACATTGCCTGAGAATTCCAGCGACTGGCGCCGAGGTGCGACATGACTCGTGGGTGGGACTTGTCAAACTTATGATGTTGACGTGGGCGTTCGCAATGATCTCTGGCCCGCATGCATTGGCTCAGGTGAATGATATCTTTCGAATCACCAATGGCTCATTTGCCAGCCATGTGGAGTATCACCAAATTGACTTGCCACCGGGGAAGGAGTACGTGCTGGCGGACCTTGCAGGGCCTGGCAAAATCACTTACTTCTACTTCACCGACAACAGCTACAAACACGGGACTGATGGTTCCGGGGCCATGTACGCGGGACTGGTGCTGAAGGTGTATTGGGATGACTATCCCGAGCCCAGCATTCGCGTCCCGCTTTGGGCTTTCTTCGGCGTCTTTGACCACAAAACCATCGAATATCAGTCGCTGCCCATGCAAATCAATCACTACAATTTCATGTGTTACCTACCCATGCCATTTTCGCGCCATGCGCGCTGGGTTCTGGCGAATGATGGCGACGAAGAATATATTCGACCGGTGGCCTATGGCATCGATTACGAGTCAGATCCTACCTTTGCCGGTGAAAAGAGCCGCCTCCACGCCGCCTGGAACCGCTCGAATCCCACGGATGGCATGCACAATTTACTGGAAATTAAGGGCACGGGCCAATATGTTGGGAATTTCCTTCAGGTGGACACCCGGTATCAAGGGTGGTGGGGCGAAGGCGACACCATCTTTCATGTCGACGGAAATCCCATCACCCACACTCCTGGGACTGAGGATGAATACGGCTCCTGTTGGGGATTCGAACACACCTATTCATATGTCTACAGCGGATACATTCAAATGGATGAAGGGCAAAACCGCATGTACCGATGGTATCTCGCCAATCCCGTGCGCTTTCAAAAATCCCTCAAAGTTGAAATCCAGAATCAGCGCTATAACGGCGGTAAACAAGTGCCCAGCCACGACGATTACACGAGTGTGGCGTTCTGGTACCAGGAGGGTGCCCACGCCGCGCCACCTCTGCCCGCCTATGCGGAAAGAAATGCCCCCAACCGAAGTCCTGAATACCCCAGAACGCCATTAAGGTAGGCCGGAAGACCCTCGCAGCTAGGAGTGGCCATTTGAACATTCGCGCCTCCGAGGGGCACATCACATTATTTGACCGCAACGGGCGCCAATACTACGCCCCAATTTTGGTCCACATTAGACCAATTAAAGCCATATGAATGATTTAGGCACTGGTCCGGTATTGGTAAGGGAGATTTTACCTTGACAAGACCACCCAAGACGAATAGCATAACCGCGATAGACCATTTTCAGAACCCTTGGTAAGCAAGCTTTCACAATCCCGTCGAATGATACATCGGCCATTTTTCTTCGGCTATGAGGCCGTTGAGACGTACCTCCATGCCTCCTCGGCGGCGGGAGTGCCACTTTTCAATGGCTGGTGTGCGGCGCGCTGGACAAGCGCTTCACCTGCGCTCCAGGGCCACTCGAAGTGCCTGTGCGCCCTCTTCCCCCAAGAACTTGAGGAGAACAATTCCGCATGAAGATGAACCGTAGAGATTTTTTCCCCACGGCCTACCTCGCGGCTGTGGCGGGCACAAAGTTGGCGACTGGCAAATCGCCCGCGGCCGCGACAGCAGGCCGGTTTCAATTCGATCCCAAAACCCGGCGCTACTCGATACCCGGTGAGGTGGGGCTTAAGAACGTTCGCATGGGAATCGAAATCGATGGCGTCACGCACTGGGCGGACGATGCCTCTCACGCAGATTGGAGCGGCGAAGAGACGGGCGAAGCGAAATTCGCATTCGCATCGCCGTCAGTCGAGTGGCGAGTGCAATTCAGTTGGGAACCCGACGGCCATGCGCTGATCGTCAGTTCCACGATTGAGAATCGCGGCCACCAGCCGCTCACGCTGGGCAAGTGCCGCCTTGCCGACGCTACCGACGATTCCAGCCAGGTGCTTTTCGGTGAGCGCCCCGAAAATGCCACGGCCATGACTTGCAACGGCACCGGCAATCCTCCCTGGCGCACCCACGGGCTCGCACGGGCATCGCAACAGCAGCGAGCGGAGCGCTCCGATACCTTCTCCACTGAGGGCGTGAATTCCTCGAAGGGAAAATTGGCGGTGGTTCCCGGCCAGGAAACGAATGCCCAGGGCCCATTCATCAGCAAAACTCTCACGCAGTGGTTCACACCCGGAGGCGGCCCCGCGCTGCAATTCGGGTTTCTCACCTTCGACCGCGCCGAGACCGTCATCGAGTCAGGCTGGGACGACGCGCGCCAGTCGCCGGTGGTGAGTGTGTGGACGGATTTCCAGGGTACGAACCTCGCTCCGGGCGCAACGATGAAGTCCGAAACGATGCGCATTGGCCTTCAACCCGATCCCCACGCCGCGCTGGAAGCCTGGGGCGATGCCGCCTTCGAGCACTATCACCCCCCGCTGTGGCCGCGCATTCCAGGCGGATGGCTCGGCTGGTCATGGGTCGATCCGATCTACGGCGAGTCATACCAGGAAATTGTCCACCGCAACATCCGCGCCGTGCGGAATCGCCTGAAG
>JASHSC010000128.1 GCA_030036915.1 Terriglobia bacterium | reverse complement strand
TCCCCGTTGGCGACGAACACCAGGCCGCGCTTGTCATCTTCGCCCATCGCCGTGACGCCGGTGAATTCCCGGGCAACCTTCGGGTGTTGAGGATCGGAATAATCCATCACTCGAAGCGTGCGAGGCGTTGCGGATGGGGGTGCAGCGGTCTGAGACGAGCCCACCAGCGCCGCCGTTCCCGCTACCAGCAGCAGGCTCTGCCCGCTGCCTTCCGGCGCGTTGGGAAGTTCCGCCAGTACTGAGGGGTGCGCTGCCCGCGTCACATCGATGAGGGTGATGTTCTTTCCCTGGGCGTGTTCAGCATATAGATAATAACTGCTGTAGTGTTGCGTACACACGAAGTCCGCCACCGGACCGCCGGTGAGCGGAATATGCCCCACGACTTCAATAGAGTCTGCAGGCGACTGGGCCTGCGCCTTATGGTTCTTTCCCCAAGCGGTCGCCAGGGGAACGGCGATCAGCATTCCCGCCAGTGTGAGGGCTTCAATCGGTCGAAGTTTCATGGCCATTCATCCTTTCAATTCCTGTGAATTGCGCGGGACCTTCGCTTGCGCGCCCCGCGTTTTCTGTGAAACATTTTCCGCACCCCTGATTTCTTAGCACGGGTGCGCCGTGGCCGCGCCTGAAGAGTCCCTGATGTTTTTGTGAATCGGCCGTCAGATTTAGTTAGGGCTTTGTTCAGGACACAAGGGCCTGCCCGAAGGCGATGGTTTCTGAAGATTTCCCTGCGATCCCGACAGGAATTCTTCAGACACACTTCAGTGGCGGGCGCGCCGTGCGGGCTGCTACAACTGAAATTTTGCGAAAGGAATTTGCCGATGCTCGCTCCCGGACCCGCCAAAAAGGTGACCATTTATTTGAACGAGGACACAATCGCCGGTGACAGTTACCTGAGCGATGCAATTCTCTCGCTGCTCATCCGGCGCGGTGTGGCCGGCGCCACGGTGATTCGTCCGGCAGCGGGCTTCGGGTCGCACCACAAGCTGCACACCGGAGCGGGCGGAATCGAAATCGATCTCGAGATGCCTGTGCGCATTGAGTTCGTTGAGACGGAGGCGAATTTCCGCGCGATTCTTCCCCTCGTGGGAGAGTTGGTCGCCGACGGGCTGATTGAAGCGCACGACACGATGGTCCTGAAATCGGCCGAGGCCCCCAAGAGCCCATCGAGCCCAGGCGGGCGGGTCTGATGCAGTTGCGCGGCTCGTCTTTGCGGGCGGTCCTGGCCCTGGCGGCGTGCAGCGCGGGCCTAGCGCAGTCTCCCCGCGTGCTGACGCTGGCGGAAGCCCAGGCCTCGGCTTTACAAAACCACCCCCGCATTGCCTCGCAGGAATTTGTCGCGCAAGCCGGCGCCGCCGCGGTGAAAGAGGTTCGCTCCGCGTATTGGCCCACCGTGGCCGCCAACCTGACGGGAGTGGGCACGGAACGTAATTCGGTGCTCTCCGCCGGCGCTGTGACTACTTCCAGCATCTACAACCGCGCGGCTTCCGGCCTGACCGCGACGGAACTCCTCACCGATTTTGGACGAACCGCCAGCCTCGAGCAGAGCGCCCGGCTGCGAAACGCCGCGGAAAGCCAGGATGTTGAAACCACGCGTGCGCAGGTCATCCTGAATGTGCGTCTCGCCTACTATGACGCGCTGGCTTCGCAGGCGGTGCTCGACGTTGCCCGGCAGACGCTTAATCTGCGGCGGGTGACGCTCCGTCAAGTGAGCGCCCTCGCCCAAAGCGCGCTTCGCTCCACGCTGGATGTGAGCTTCGCCCAGGTGAACGTATCGCAGGCGGAGTTGGAATTGGTGGATGCGGAGGACGACGCCACAGCCAGCCACGCGCGCCTCTCCGCCGCGATGGGATACGACCGCGACCAGCCGTTCTTGGTCGATCAAGTACCGCTGCCCCAGCCACTCGAACCCGAGGTGGACAACCTGATTGCCCTGTCGATGCGGCAGCGGCCCGACTTGAAAGCTCTCCAACTCACTCGCGACGGGCTGGAGCGCTACGCACGGGCGGAAAAGCAGCTTCGCAATCCCACCATTAGCGCTGCGGCTGTGGGGGGCGCTGCGCCGTGGCGAGATGATCGGTTGCCGGAAACCTACGGCGCCGCCGGCATCAACATCAACATTCCGGTTTTCAATGGTGGCCTTTTCAAGGCCCGGCGCGAAGAGGCGGAAGCGCGGGCGGAGGCGGCTGATAAGGACGTGCAAAACCTTTCCGTGCAGATTGCTCGCGACGTGAAGGTGGCCTGGCTCGACGCGGGCGACGCTTTCAAACGCCTCGACGTTACTGCCCGTATGGTGGCGGAGGCGAATGAGGCTCTGCGACTGGCTCAGGCGCGATACGACAGCGCTTTGGGCAGTATCGTGGAACTCGAGCAGGCGCAAGTGAATCAAACCCAGGCGGAAATTGCCGCGGCCTCGGCGAAATATGACTATCTCGGGCGGCGGGCGAGCTTGGACTATGCCACCGGCGCGCTGCGATGAAGCGCCGGGAACGGACGACACAATGGAACATCGACGAAACCTAGAAATCGGAGCCGCAGCGCAAGCGTCCCGCCGATTGTGGCGGTACATCTTGCTCCTTTCATTGCTCGTGCCTACCGCGGCCTTGCAAGTCTCCTGCCTCCGCGGACGAGGCGCGGACGCAGCGCCGGTATCGGCTGAAACGCCGGTGGTGGCCGTGGCGCAGGTGACGCGCGTCGATCTTTCCACCAGCCTGGCTTTAACCGCGGAATTCGAGCCCTTTCAGGAAATCGATGTGATGGCCAAAGTTTCCGGATACATTCGCGACATCAAAGTGGACATCGGCGACCGCGTCCGCGAGGGGCAACTTCTCGCCGTGCTGGAAATTCCCGAGATGCGCGACGATCTGGCGCGCGCAGCGGCATCCATTGACGAGGCTGTGGCGAACCTGGCCGCGGCTCGCGACGATTTGCGGCGCGCCGAATCTGCGCATGAAATCGCCCACTTATCACACTCACGCATTTTGGAAGTCGCCCAGCGCGAACCTGGTTTGGTTCCGCAGGAGGAGGTGGATGAGGCCAACTCGCACGACCTGGAAGCGGAGGCGCAGGTGGCCTCCGCCAAGTCCCACGTCGCGGCGTGCGAGCAGCGATTGCGCGTTGCCCAGGCCGAACAATCACGCTTTAAGACGCTCTACCAATACGCGCAAATTACCGCGCCGTTTACCGGCGTCATCACCAAGCGCTACGCCAACATCGGCGCCTTGATCCAAGCCGGCACCAGTTCGCAAACGCAGGCCATGCCAGTGGTCCGCCTGGCGGAGAACGGTCTGCTCCGCCTCGACCTTCCCGTGCCGGAATCGGCTGTGCCCGTGGTCCATCTGGGCGAGCCGGTAGAAGTGCAAGTTCCCGCCTTGAACCGGACGTTTCCGGGAAAAGTGGCGCGCTTCGCGGACGAAGTAGATGAATCCACGCGAACGATGAAAACCGAAGTGGACGTCCCCAACCCGCAGCTCGTGCTCGTGCCGGGCATGTACGCGGAAGTTGATCTGACCACCGCGCAAAGGAAAAACGTATTGGCCGCTCCCGTGGAGTCGATTGACGGCGCCGGAGACTCCGCCCGTTTGTTCGTCGTCCAGCCACCCGGCATCATCCGGATTCTCCCGGTGCGCCTGGGCATCGAGGGCCCCCGATTGATCGAGGTCCAGTCCGCCGGGTTGAGGGATGGAGCCTCTGTGGTAGTGGGACCGCGCTCCGGCCTTAAAGACGGCGAAAAAGTCCTATCGAAAACTGTCACCATGGTGGCCGCCTCCGTCTCGCGGCCCTGAAGAGAACCCTGCATGTCGCGCTTTGCCATCAAAACGCCTTATCTGATTGTAGTGATATGTCTGGCGATCGCCATCCTCGGCGGAGTGAGCATCGACCAGATGCCCGTGGACATGTTTCCCGCTATGAACATTCCGGTGGTGGTGGTGGCCACGTTCTATCCCGGAATGCCTCCGGAGCAAATCGAAGGGGACATCACCTTCCACCTCGAACGTTTTTTCACTTTCGCCAGCGGCATTGACCACATCGAATCGCGTTCGCTCAACGGCGTGAGCATCATTCGAGTCTACTTTCAGTCCTCCACCAACGCGGATATTGACGCCGTCACCATCGCGGACCTTGCCGTCTCCGACATGAAGGATCTGCCGCCGGGCACTTTTCCGCCTGTTGTCCTAAAGTCCGATGCTTCCAGCTTGCCCGTGTGCCTGGTCACCATGAACGGCGAGGGTATGACGGACGGCAACCTGAAGGACATCGCGCAGAACTTCGTGCGCAATCAACTGGCCAGCGTTCCCGGCGCCTCCATTCCCCAGCCCTTTGGCGGTCCCTGGCGGCAAATTCAGTTTTACGTTGACCCGTTCAAGCTGGAAGCGCGGCAGATCAGTCCCATGGACGTGGTTCGGGCGCTCAACCAGGCCAACGTCATTCTGCCGGCCGGCGATGTGCAGATCGGAAACCTGGATTACAACATCTACACCAACGAGCAGTTCAACCTGAAGGATGCCGGCGAATATCCGATAAAAATGAACGGGCCGAATCCGGTACTGATGTCCGACGTTGGCGAGCTCAAGGATGCACACGCCATCCAATACAACGTCGTGCACGTCAACGGCCAGCGCTCGGTTTACCTGGCGGTGATGAAGCAGGGCGGCGATTCCAACACCATCGCCATGGTCAAGGGTGTGCGCAACATCGTGAGCCATCTCGTGGATGTGCCGGCCGCCATGAAAGCTCACGTGGTGTTTGACCAGTCGCGCTTCGTGCGCGCGGCGATCGACACCCTGCTGCGTGAAGGCGGCATGGGCCTCTTCCTCACCGGCATGATGATCCTGATTTTTCTGGGCAGCGTGCGCGCCACCGTGGCGGTGTTCTTCTCCATTCCACTGGCTCTTTGCGCAACTTTTTTCGTTCTGCACCTGGGCGGATCGTCCGTGAACAGCATGATGCTGGGCGGGCTGGCCCTGGCATTGTCCCGCCTGATCGATAACTCCGTCGTCGTGCTCGAAAATATTTATCGTCACTTGGAAATGGGCGAACCTCCGCGCGTGGCCGCGGAGATTGGTGGAAAGGAAGTGGCGCTTCCGGTGATTGCGGCCACGCTCACCACCGCCGTGGTGTTCTTTCCCGTGACCCTGCTGGCCGGAGTCAGCAAATTCCTGTTTTCGGCAATGGCCCTGGCGCTAGTGGTGGCGTTGTTTGGCTCCTATTTCGTCGCCATGACCGTGGTGCCGCTGTTCTGTTCGCGTTTCTTCAGGCCGATAGCAACGGCCCATCACGAGGGCGCGCATTCCGCCGAAAATGCGCCACAAAGCGCAGCAGCGCCCGGATGGGGAGAGCGTTTCAACGCCGCTTTTAACACCGCGTTTGACCGCCTTCTGGGAATCTACACGATCCTGGTTGAAAAGGTCCTTCGCCATCCCGTGCGGGTGCTGGGCACTTTTTTCGCCGCCTTTGCGCTCAGTCTGCTGCTCTACCACTTCCTGGGTTTCGCTTATTTTCCCCAAACGGATGCGGGTCAGTTCGTGATTACGGTGAAGGCGCCATCGGGGACGCGGCTGGCGGTGACTGAAAATGAAGTCGCCAAGCTCGAAGCTCTGGTGAAGAGAATCATCCGGCCCGAAGACCTTGGAATCATCGTGGACAACATCGGCGTGGACAACGGCTTTTCTGCAGTTTATACGACGAACACGGCCATGCATACGGGTTTCATTCAGGTGGGACTCCAGCCCGGCCATCGCATCGGCAGCTACGAATACATCGCGGAGATCAAGCGGCGCATGGAGCGCGAAATGCCGGAGCTCACTCCGTTCTTTTCTACCGGCAGCCTGGTGGATGCGGTGGTGAGCATGGGCGCGCCCGCCCCTATTGACGTTCAGATCGTCGGGGCCAACCTCAACTCCGATCTCCGGGTCGCGGAGGACGTGGCGGACCAACTGCGGCGTTCGCCGGCCATTTCCGACGTGTATATTCCCCAGGACCTTGATTACCCGTCGCTGCGCGTGGACATCAATCGCCTGCACGCGGCCAAGCTCGGCCTCACGGAGCGCGAGGCGCTGAGCAACGTCATTACTTCCCTCACCTCGAATCAGATGATCGCGCCCAATCTGTGGCTCGACCCGCGCAACGGGAACAATTATTTCCTCACCGTCCAGTACCCCGAGGCACAAATTCATTCCGTGGATGACCTGCGGGCTATTCCGCTACACGCCGACGGCATCAGCCAGCCCACACGCCTCGATATGATTGCTCGAATCGAGCGCATCCAATCACCCACCGAGGTTGACCATTATCAGATCCGCCGCAAGCTGGATATTTACGTCCGCCCCGCGACGGAAAATCTGGGCGCCGCGGCAAATTACGTTCAACGCGTGATTGCGCACGAGGACGTTCCGGCCAACATCAATCTGGCGATGCGCGGCAGCGCCGAGGCCATGACAGCTTCGTTCCATAGCTTCGCCTTCGGCCTCATGCTCTCCGTCATTTTGCTCTACTTGATTCTGGTGGCGCAGTTCAAATCCTTTGTCGATCCTGTAATCATTCTGCTCGCCCTCCCGCCGGGACTTGCAGGCGTGCTGATTACTTTGGTCGTCACGGGAACGACTTTAAACGTCATGTCGCTGATGGGAGTGGTGATGCTGGCGGGAATATCGATGTCGGACAGCATCTTAATTGTAGAGTTCGCCCACCGGATGAGGGTGGAAGGGCGTGAAGTGGGTGAAGCGGTTGCTGAAGCCTGCCGCGTCCGCCTGCGGCCCATTCTCATGACCACGCTCGCCACGATTATCGGATTGATCCCCATGGCGTTCAAGCTCGGTGAGGGTAGCGAAGCCTACGCGCCGCTAGCGCGCGCCGTAGTGGGAGGCTTGCTGCTCTCAGGTTCGCTGGCGATTTTTCTGGTCCCTGCCGGATTCCTTCTCGTTTATCGAAATACTCCCGCCAAAGGGCCAAGCGAGCTGTGACACGTGTAATCTTTACACGCTCTCCTTTGTTTTCAATAGCTTCTCAGGAGGTTCCTTCATTTTTAACATCTTTTTTCGGCCCTTTTCGCCACGATGCGAGCCCATACATGTAGCCTTTCATTGAATCCGGAACCGCCGGGAGACAAACTCGCGATCTTTCGCGACCGGAGGCGCCCGATGAGCGTCGAGTTGTCGCAGTTTGACGAACCCCCGTGGGAAAAGTCCGCTTGGGCAGGTCCGCCAGTCCGGAGATCAAGCTGCATTGCCCCAACGGCGTTTGCAATTCCGCTCATAAATAGCTCTTCTAAGAGAATTATAGTAATTCAAGGTACATAATAGTCTGAAGCAACAAATCAATGGTAACCCATTAGACAAGAGGCCTTTAGGGGTGGCCGACCCTTGGCTTCGCCACACTTCCGGGCCATTCACTGCGGGATTTTGCGCAGTCGTTGGGGCTTTTGACGCAGACAGGCGCATGGTAGGGGCAACCCTTGTGGTTGCCCAAGGGCGGCCGCAAGGGCCGCCCCGACCGTCGATATTTTCCGGGCATCATTTCTATCTCTGCTTTTGAAATTGCAAAACACACGTTCCTTCGGCATTGCAGATTCCCTACTCCAAGAGCTTGATGCCAGACTGCAGTAGTAGCCCGGGTGTGTCCCCACCCGCGATCACTGTGCAGGTGGGGAAACCTGCGCTACGGGCCTTGGGAGGGTTCCCGGCTCACCCCAGTCGACGGATTATGGAATATTCGCTTGTCTTTTAATTTCGATATCTGTAGAATTATCGAATGATGAGACCAAAGCCGACGGAAGACGAAATCACGCGCTTTGCCGACATGTTTTCGGCCATGGGGACGGGGCCGCGGCTGCGCATCATGCGCTTGCTGCTTTCCGCTCATCCCGAGGGCATGGTGGTGGGCGACATCGCTGAGGAACTGAGCATTCCCGCATCTACGCTCTCCCATCATCTGGACAAGCTGAAAAACGAAAACCTGGTGAAGGTGCGGCGGGAAGGTACATACCTGTGGTATTCCGCGGACACGGAAGTCTTGGGCCAACTTTTGAGCTTTCTGTACGCAGAGTGCTGCACGCGCAACAAGGCGATTGAACCGCAGGCGATTGTGCGCTTGTGCAAGTGAGGTATTCATGCTCAAACCTAAAGTTCTGTTTCTTTGCAGCGGAAATTCCTGCCGCACCCAAATGGCCGAAGGCTTTCTGCGCGAAATGGCTGGGGAGCACTTTGAGGCGTTAAGCGCGGGCGCGGAAATCACCTCGGCGCTCGACCCCGAGGCAGTGACGGCAATGCGGGAGGTGGGCATCGACATATCGGAGTATCGGCCTAAGAAAGTCGATCCGTTGTTACGCGAGCGCATGTCCTATCTGGTCACTCTGTGTGACCGCGAGGCCGAGCGGACATGTCCGATTTTTCCCGGCGCCATCTGGCGGTTGACGTGGCCGATCGAGGACCCTTCCCGTGCGCGGACGCGCGAGGAGCATCGCGTTCTGGTCCGGCGTGCCCGGGATGAAATCCGCGAACGCGTGACCGAGTTTGTTGCGGCGAACACTTAAAGCAAAAAGGAGTACTCATGGAAACAAAGGATGTGGTGAAAGAGAAATACGGACAGGCGGCGCTGCGCGTAGGCGCGGGTGGAAGCTCGTGTTGTGGCTCGGCGTCGGCCGCCAAGGACGCTTGCTGCGACCCCATTACGTCCAACCTTTATGACGCGGTCCAAACCGGAGAATTGCCGCAGGAGGCAGTGCAGGCGTCGCTCGGGTGCGGCAATCCCACGGCGCTTGCAAAATTGCATCCGGGGGAAACAGTCCTCGGGTCGGGCGACGGGATTGACGTTCTGCTTTCGGCGCGCCCGGTAGGGCCCGCGGGCAAGGCCTATGGCCTGGACATGACCGATGAGATGCTGGCGCTGGCGCGCGAAAATCAGCGCAAGGCAGCTATTGAAAATGCCGAATTCCTCAAAGGCGAAATCGAAAACGTTCCTCTGCCAGACAATTCCGTAGACGTCATCATCAGCAATTGCGTCATCAACCTTTCGGGTGACAAGGATCGCGTGCTCAGCGAGGCTTTCCGGGTGCTCAAGCCCGGCGGCCGCTTCGCCGTTTCCGACGTGGTAACGTCAGGCGAAGTGCCGCCAGAAATCCGGCAGAGCGTTCTGCTGTGGATCGGGTGCATCGCGGGGGCGCTTCAAAATGACGAGTACGCCGCCAAGCTGGCGAAAGCGGGTTTTGAGGGAATAGAAATTGAACCGACGCGCGTTTACAACATTGAGGATGCCCGCGCCTTTCTGACTGGGCAGGGAATTGACGTGAACGCGCTCGCGCCCCGAGTGCAAGGCAAATTCATGAGCGCATTCATTCGGGCCACCAAGCCCGCGGCCTGCTGCGCTCCGGGTTGCTGCTCATGAACCCCGCGCGACGCATTGCCGCTGAGACTGTTGGAACGGCATTTCTGCTTGCCGCGATC
>JASHSC010000127.1 GCA_030036915.1 Terriglobia bacterium | reverse complement strand
TTAACCAAATAGATATCTTGGTATCCATCTTTGTTATAGTCGAGAAAACAAGCGCCTTCGCCGTTCACCTCCGTGAGATACTCGCTCTCTTTATCTCCGCAAATGATCTTCATGGTAAGACCGGCTTGCCGCGTGATATCAGTGAACGTGGGCAGGGAGACGGCATTTTCGCTTTTATCCAAGGATGAGAAGCCCCTCTGAGCCTCTCTGGTGACGAGTATAATGGCTGCAAAGACGCACCCGCCGGTCAGAAGTATTCCCTTAAGACCACCCCGCATTAAACCTCGCCAATTCGACAATCTCCAGCTTTTTATGAGTATAGGAAATTTCAACACTGGAATGCGAGGCAAATATGATGATTTGAAGCTCGAGATTCACTCCGAAATTCTTGAAGGGAAACTACCAGATGATGGATTCTTTCGGCTCAAACCGCTCGACTTTGCGCATAGGCGCTTTATCCGCAAGGTAATAGCTGCGTTCGTAGAGCGGCCCATTCTTGCCGGGCGGGTCAATTTGGACGACCGTGTTGCCTTTGATGTCCAACGTGTAGGAAGCGTTCCCGATCGTTTGCGTGGTTTTGCGGCGCGGGATGGGAAACGTCACGACCAGCGCTTCGCCGAGCTCGGCGGTGCCCAAGTTCAGATAGCGGCCCTCCCAGCGGAAAGTTCGTGGCCCTGTGTTGGTGCCGGCTTCAACATCAGGGCTGGCCGTTTGCACCCACTCCGGCACGCGGACCAGCACGGCGCGCAGCGACTTCTTCATTTTTATCTCCACCCGGCCCTGGTAGGGAATTTCGCTGTAAACGTCGGCCCACTGGGAAGCCCTGTTTAGCAGCAGGTTCAGGCGAAGTTGGCCGGCGCGGTAATCGAGGATGTGCTGCCAGAGATAGTACATCGTGCGCGACGAATTCCCCGTGCAGCAGTGCTGGATGGAGTGCGGATGATTAGGCGTCTCCACGCCGAAGTCGTTCCCGGAAGACCAGCCGGCGAACGCCCCGATATTGCGCTCCGGCACATGGTCTCCTGTTTCATTCCATACAACCGGCTTACGAGGCGAGCGCTCCGCCAACCGATAAACCCAATCAGCGCTCGTTAGCTGCGACTCGGAAAAGTGATTGCGGGCCCACCGGTCGGCGTCATCCCAATAGTCGGCCACACCCGCCGCGCTCATCTTCACAGCCATGGCCAACATGTCGGCAATCGTGTCCGTCTCACAACGGTCATACTGTGGCAGGAACCACTCGGGAAAGAAGCCGACCGTCGTGCAACTGTAATTCGCCTTCGCCCATTCGTAGGCGGAGCGAACGAAATCAAGGGTCGCCTTGTCCTGAGCGGCGATTCCATATTCCAGGACCGCAACCAGTCCAATTCCGTGCCCATGACCGTGCCCGCCGTGCACGAGCGATTCGGGATTCCAACTCTTCACCCACTGTTTCTCCTGCGGGCTGAATAACCATGGCCCGTCGTGATCGTAATACTGGGCGTGAAAACGAATGTAATGCGCCAGCTTGCCGGCCAGCTGGAGCGCCGGTTCATGCCCGGTGGCCTGATAATATTGGGCAAGGCCTTGAATGATGCGGCCGCTATTCTCTTCTGCCATGATGCCGGTAGGGATGGTGGTATCCTGCCCAAACTTGCCATTGGGCACCAGGCTCCCGCTGGGAAAGTATGCGTAATCCCCGCAATCCACAGCCAATTCGCTGAGGCGTTGAATCATCTTTTCGATGGTCGATTTCCACATCGGCTCGGGATCACGAAGGTAGTGGACCGTCATGGCTGAGATCGCACGCTGGCACGACATCGGATTACCGATTTGGGTGACGGCGGGATCATTGATAGCGATTGGTTCGCCATCCGGCTTCCAACACGGTTGCACATAGGCAACCGCAACACTGATGGAGCTCCATGGCCGGCCCCGGAAGGGGACATAAATCAGCCCGTCCGGACCAACAGACTTCAGTAGAACACGCATCCATTCGGCGTCGACATGATCGTTCTGGGTACTCCCCGTGGCGACGCGGAGCAGCGGTAGAGCTTCCATCATCCCTTCGACATTCTGAACCCAATCGTTAAAGTTGTGTTCCATCACCGGAGGGTTGCGGTAGAAAGTTGCCAGCCAATAAACCTCCGAGTCGGCATTACTATCGGTAATGGAGGTGAGTGCGTTGATGCACAACTTCCCTCTCTCGGCGATGTCCAGAGTGTCCGGGACCGAATCCAAATATCGATCCCCCTGGGCAGAGGGAGGTCGAAATGGTGGGATATTTTCGCGAATATATTGAACGTTCAGCTTGCCGGGCGGCAAACTATGCGGAATATTGAACGATTCGGAAAAGCCAGACGGCGATACGACCACGTCCTGGCCTTTGTCGTCAGCGAACAGAGACCCGCCCATTGCGAGTAACGATGCCTTCACGAAGTCTCGCCTATCCATTCACATTGCTCCCATTACAGATCGAGTGGAAGGGCCCCCGCGTTAGGGCTGTGCTTTTCTGCGCATGAATACTGACCAAGCCGGAGGTCCGAGTGCACCGGCTCGGTTCGACTCCAGCCGGTACTCTCGGCGCCATTCTATGTTGAAAAGCGAAAGGAAGTCAAAATCCAATTCCTCCTCAGTTACTCCCGTCGAGCCATCCTCGTTGGGGCGGTCACCCCGCTTGGAAGCAAGAAGCAGGAATTGCGTGCCGGGGTGCGAAAGGACCCGGAGTGTCTCAAGGTAAGCAGTCAGGTTCTGATCTCTTACCACGTGGTAACAACCGCGATCGTAGAGAAAATCGAAGGGTGCCAATTGCGGAGGCGCCAGAACATCCGCAAGGAGCCAGTGAACGGACACGCCGGCTCGTTGGGCCTTTTCCTGGGCCTGCCGCAATGCCGTCGGCGCAACATCCATGGCCGTAACATCGAATCCTTGGCGGGCCAGATAAATGGCGTCATTGCCACTCCCACAGCACAAATCCAGGGCCCGACAGGCATGAATCTGGCCTGAACCGACAACTCTCTGGAGCTCATCCGCGGCGTGCCCGATGTCCCAAATGGGAGGATGAGGGGCACGGTAGTCAGCGTCCCACAACTCGAGCAGACGCCTGCCCTCTGAATCATGTGGAAGCACTCCACTTGGCAGCGGGCGGGAATCCATCACACTTTTTCCATTCGAATCAAAGATTGCAACCTGTCCGGCGCCTTCACCCGGTGGCGGCAGGTCCAATGTCACTGCTTCCTTGTCGGTCGCGAGGTTCAAAATCCATTGGTTTTGGCGATGCGCCAGCTCGGCCTGCGATGATGGGATGTCATTCTTACTCCGGACATAGAACACGGTAAGGATGCGCGCGCCGGTGGAATTACCTTGGGGGCCGATTTCCAGAATGAAGGGTTCTCCCTTGGCCTCGCCGTTTGAGGGCCCACGCACTTGATAAGTCACGGTTTGCGGGAGCAGTGTCTTCCAGGACACTTCGGTGTCACCCGAGGTCATATGGCCACTTTGGCCTGCGAGTTGAGGACGACTTGGGGCGATTATGAGCCATTGCAGTTTAAACCCCGATGTCACATTAACAATTTCATCATCGACCACGAATGTCGAAGGCCGCAAGATGAAAACGCGGCGAATCAACTGCGGCGACACTCCCGAACCACTGCTACGGGGTTGACCGACGACAAAACCAGAGGGCCCGCCCAGGGCATAAATAAAGGAGGAATTGTCTTCATAAGCGAGCAGGCTTTGCACCGAAATGTCCGGGGGGCGGTAAAGCTGCTTGACGACCAGGGGATAAGCGTCGTCATCCCCACCTGGCGCGGCGAGAAATTTCTCGAGTTCAATTAATTGCGAAATCCGAATGGAAGGCGTCAACGAGGTCTGTGAGTCGCTCACCAGAATCCTTGCTGACCAGGGCA
>JASHSC010000126.1 GCA_030036915.1 Terriglobia bacterium | reverse complement strand
CAGTTCGGAAGCGCCTGCGCAATTTGGTCCGCAAAGGTTATAAAGAGTTCACTGGGATCAGTGAGGATGAGGACGTCTTGAATGCGCAAGGCCTGGATCTCCGTCTCGCGGCTGTCGAGGGGCTGGCGATTGAAACGATCGAGGGCGGCGCGGCAAGTGTCGCGTGTCCAGAGAAGGCTGCGCTCCGCCCGGGGAGGAAGGCCGCCATGTTTCAGCAAATCATCCGCCATCAGCATGGTCCGCAGCGCCAGCGCCTTGTCCGTGGGAACCTCGGGGAGCGTGATCCTCTTCGATTCCATTTCCATTTGTTGGACATCGAGCGGCGCTGCACCGGCCAACGCCTGGCGGACATACCCGGCAAACGCTTCGGAAAGCTGGGTCAGCAGGCTCAGGCATTTCTCCGGTGGCTGATTGTTGATCTGGTGCGCGGGGCGGGGGTTGATGTCGCCGCACGAGCCTTGCAGATAAATTCCCACTGAACCGGGATTCTCCTGGACGATTTTCCCCAGCGCCACGCCCGTGAGGTCGGCGGAATACTCGTGCATTTGTTCAGACAGAATCACGTTGTGCACGCTGTAGTTCACAATGAAGCCTTCCAGCTTATCGCCCTGCATGAACTTGAGGACGCGCAGTTTCGTGTCCACCGGGCCATTCTTATATTCCCGGTTCTCGCCGATTCCTTCCACTGGAACTTCTCCATAGAAGACGCTCACGGGGTGCAGGTTATCGGAGGCCGCGATAATCGCTGCGGCAACTTTCTGCGGAAGGCCCTTCAGGTAGTCCGGATCCTGCTCACCCCAGCCAATCCAGTGCGGAATGGCCGGCCCGGAATGCGTGTGCGTGGCGCTGATGAGCACACGGCTGCCCGGAATGCCCGTGCTCGATTCCACCGCCTCTCGAACCCTTTGCGTGAAACCGGCAGTGACCGCCGCGACATCGCAATCCACCACGGCCACTCGCACGCCATCCAATTCCATCACCATGGCGTGGGCAAGCAGCGGATCGTGGATGCCCGTCGCCTTCCTCTCAAGGAATGGTCCAAACCCCGCCATTTCGAGATTGAGAGGCGGCGTGATGTCCTCGGTGGCGAAACCCGCCAGCAGCGTGCCAGCCCTCGCACAACTCAACCCCAACGTGAATAGAACGACGGTCAGCAGCAATCGCATCTGCTTACAGGACATTCTTTGTCTCCCGAATAGAATGCGACCATCATATAACAGCCTTGCAGAACTGTGAACCCGACTTCACTTCCTCGACGATACTGCATGGCTCATCACAACCGAGGCACGCGCTTCAAAGCATTGGACACGCATCGCCGGTTGCGTATAATGACACAACACCAAACCTTGGTCGTTGAAGTCATAGAGAGCCGCCCCATGTCTGCAAACGAAGGGTGGAACGAACAAAGGCTGACTCATGCCAGGAGGGCACGATGGTCGTCTTCTGCAAACGTTGTGGCACACCCGTCAAGCTGGAAAATTCGCGACTGGGAGACCCCGAGTACAAAGTGACCTGCCAGCAATGCCACCGGCCCGTGGTGCTTGACGCCGTGCGGCCAAGCGGGGTGCGCCCAACGGCATCTTCCCCTGGCGCGTCTGCCTCCGAGGATGCCGCGCAGGCGGCGGAAAGAACCCACTACTTGCAGCAGATCCGCCTGTTCAGCGGTCTTCCTTACGAGGAGTGCCTGCTGATTGAAAACCGCCTACGTCCCCGCGAATTTGCCCCGCAACAAACCATCGTCAAAGAGGGCGGACCGGGCGACGCCATGTTCTTCATCAAATCCGGCGGCGTGGAAGTGCGCAAGAAAGATCCCAATACCGGGATCGATTTCCTGCTGAGCGAGCTGAAAGCCGGCGCGTGTTTCGGTGAAATGGCGCTGCTCACCGGAAAGCCCCGTGCGGCGAGCGTCGTGGCGGTCGAGCCCACGTCCTGTTCGGTGCTCGAACAGTCGGCATTTGACGAAGTTCTGCTGACCAGCTCCAAAGTTGGTCTGGCCATGAGCCGCGTGCTCGCCGAACGCCTTGACGAGGCGAATCAACAAGCTGGCATCGAGTACATCAACCTCGCCAAACTCCAATTCGATCCGCGCGTTATTAAACTCCTGCCTCACCAGATGATGCAGCAGCACAAGGTAATTCCCCTGGCATTTTCGAGCAACCGGCTGACGCTGGCGATGGTGAATCCGAACAACCTGGTGGCGCTCGATGACGTGCGGCGCGTGATCAAAGGCGTAATCATTGAACCGGTGGTGACGTCCGAAGATGACTTCAAACGCTTCATCACCACCACCTACGTCGAGATCATCCAAAGAAGATGAAAAGCTGGCGCGTGAGATGGGCTCGGCAACTCTCAAGAGTACGCCACCGCCCGTCAAGGCCGCGGAAGCCGCTGCTCCGTCGCCCAAGGTGGACTCGACAGAAAGCGTCCTGGAGTCGCTGCAATCGGAAGCGTTGAAATCGCTGGAAGTGGATGAAAGCCAGCAGACCGCGGAAAATGTTTCGGACCTCTCGCATACCGCCGAAGA
>JASHSC010000125.1 GCA_030036915.1 Terriglobia bacterium | reverse complement strand
GATGCACTGCCACAACGTTCATACTTACTCGAACTACCAGCTCAGCACGGCGCAAAGCCACAACTAGCAGCCATAACGAACCCCAGGCTGCCGGACGTGCAAGGAAGTGGAGGTAAAGATGAAGATAAACGGTGTTTGGAAGGCCCTGAAGTGTCTTATGCTTGCGGGGCTTTTCACTATGGGGTTCCAGCCGGCTTCAGCGCAAACCCCCCAGCCACCGGCAGCGCCACAATTGACGCCGCCCGCGGCGATTCCCGCCACGACCATCAGAACTGCCACGCGGTTGGTCACGGTCGAGGTAATCGTCCAGGACAAGAAGGGCCAGCCCGTCGCGGGACTGACCAAAGACGACTTCGAGCTTTTTGACGACGGCGAGCCGCAGGCAATCAAGGTCTTTTCCATGGGGGGCAGCCTGGCTGCTGCCGGCGCATCGAGAGCCTCACCGCCGCCGCTTCCCTTGCCGCCGGGCATTTTCACGAATCAACCTGTGAATGCGCTGGATGCTTCCGCTTCCGCCTCCGCCACCGTCATCCTTCTCGATGGCGCGAGTTCAGGTGGGCAAGTTCCTCGAAAAGATGCAGCCTGGCGATCATGTGGCTCTCGACACGCTGGACAATCAACTCACGATGGTTCACGACTTCACCAGCGACTCGGCGGCGCTGGTCCAGGCCTTGAAGGACCTGAAGCCGGAGCGCGCCGGCGGAGGCGGTCCGCATCTTTAATTACGGGCCCAGACGCGCGCCTCGACCCCACGGCCGGAGACTCCAGGGAATCCGTCCTGTTGAACATGCCGAACGTAGACATCCACATGAGCGCCTTCAGGGCAATGGGCGAGCACCTTGCCGGCCTTCCGGGACGAAAAACGCTTATCTGGATTTCCCGCGGTTTTCCGCTGTTCGTCAAAACCAGCATGGGCACACCAAAGACTCCCCCTGACTTTGTGGATGTGACCCCGAAGGTCCGAGAGGTAAGCCAGGTCTTGAGCAAGTACAACGTGGCGGTGTATCCGATGGACACTCGCAGTCTCAACGTGGGCACCAACAGCATTGACAGCGTAACCACTGCGCCCACTTCGGGAAAGCAGACCGCAGCGGAAATGGGTTCGATGTATGGCTCGACGGGCACAGGCCTGACCGCCATGTCCCAGAACTCCAGCAACAAGGATCTCCAGGATGCGCACGACAGCGGGCGTCTGCTGGCCCAACTGACCGGCGGCCGCACCTATTACGACCAGAACAATTTCGATTACGGCATCCGGTCGGCCATGGACGATTCCAAGCTGGTCTACACGCTGGGGTATTATCCCCCGGAGGACAAATGGGATTCCCAATTCCATGCCTTCAAGGTGCAGGTGAAGCAATCGGGATTGAAGCTGACTTACCGCAGCGGATACATGGCCGTGCCTGATCAATCTATCGCCGACGCCACCGACGCGCACGAAGCATTGGACAAAGCCGCCCTCGCCCCGCTCGACTCCACCGCCATCACCCTTTATGCGCGCTTCAAACACGACGGAGCCGCAGCAGGTTCCTTGACTATCAACCTGCTGGTAGACGTGAAGGACCTCACGCTGGAACACGAAGGCAATCGTTGGATAGGAGACCTGACGGTTGTCATCGCCCAGTTGACGTCCGCCGGCGATATACCGGGCAACGGCGCGAGGCAACACTCGGTAAAGCTGGATCTCCCCGACGCCGACTATGCCCGGATGCAAGCCAAAGGACTGGAACTCTTCTTCCCCTATGCACAAGACCCACAGGCCGTGCAGGTGCGCGTGGTGGTGCGTGATGACAGCTCCGGCGCCATCGGCACCGTCAGCATTCCTCTCAACAAAGATTAGCAGTCAAGTGAGGTGAGCGCCTCGCCATCAGCCCAACTTTCGTGCCTGAGAATATCGTCCATGCACATGACCACTGAATCCGCTACAATATCGGCCCGAACAGGCGGTTGGCGGCGCGTTGAGCTCGTGGTATTCCTGCGCGATCCAGCGCTATTCCCCAACTCAATAGGTCTTCTGGAGTACGTGGTTTAAAGAGGAGACGATGATGAACCGTGTGGCGAAGTTTCTCGCGCTCGCATTCTTCCTGGTTGTGCCTTTCGGGTTTTCCGCTGACATGCCGGAAGGCCGCCTGATGCGGTTTGCCGACATTTACAAGGACAAGATCGTGTTCAGCTACGCGGGCGACCTTTGGCTGGTGGCTTCCTCCGGAGGCGTGGCGCGGCGCATCACCACCGACCCCGGTCTGGAACTATTTCCCAAGTTTTCGCCCGACGGCAAATGGATTGCCTTCACGGCTCAGTATGACGGCAACTTCAACGTCTACGTAATGCCGTCCGACGGCGGCGAGCCGAAGCAATTGACCTTTGAGCCCGATCCCGTTTCCTTGCCCGAGCGCATGGGACCGAACAACGAGGTGATCACCTGGCTCCCCGATAGCCAGCATATTCTTTTCCTCTCGCGCCGCGATACGTTTAACGACTGGTTCGGCCGCCTTTTCACCGTGAGCATCGACGGCGGGCTGCCCGTGCGCCTGCCCATCGACAAGGGCGGGCTGACCTCATTTTCTCCTGATGGCACCAAGATCGCCTACAACCGCATCTTCCGCAACTTTCGAACCTGGAAGCGGTACACCGGCGGCATGCATCAGCAGCTCTCGATCTACGATCTCAAGGACAACACTTACGAGTTGATCGCCGACAACCCTCACGTCTCGACGTACCCGATGTGGCACGGCGACACGATCTACTTCGGCTCGGATCGTGGTCCCGAGCATCGCATGAATCTCTACAGCTACAGCCTGAAGAGCAAGGACGTGAAGCAGCTCACCGAATTTAAGGATTACGACGTGGATTGGCCCAGCCTGGGACCGGATGCCATCGTCTTCACCAACGGCGGCTACCTTTACACTTTCGACCTGAAATCGCAGAAGGCGAAGAAGCTCACCGTCTATCTGCCCGGCGATCGCGACCTAGCGCGCCCGCATTGGGCGAATGTCGCCAAGTACGTAACGGATTTCGATATTTCGCCGGAAGGCAATCGCGCCGTGATGAGCGCGCGCGGCGACGTTTTCACCGTCCCCGCCAAGGACGGCAGCATCCGCAACCTTACCCAGACGCCGGGAATCCGCGAGAGGTACGTGGCGTGGTCGCCCGACGGCAAGTGGATTGCTTATCTTTCCGACCGCAGCGGCGAAGAAGAGTATTACATCGTTCCGCAGGACGGCATGGGCAAGGAAATCCGCATCACCACCGACGGTAAGATGGCGCGCATGCCTCCCGTGTGGTCGCCCGACAGCAAGAAGCTGCTTTTCGCCGATAAGGACGTGCGCCTCTGGTATGTCGATATCGACCAGAAAACTCCGGTGCTGATCGACCAGGGCAAGTACTCTGACCTCACCGAATACGTCTGGTCGCCCGACAGCAAGTGGGTTGCATACGCCAAAACGGAAGAGAACGACAACAGCACCATCAACCTCTATTCGCTCGCCGACAAGAAAATCACTCCGGTGACGACGAGTTTCAATAACAGCAGCACTCCGTCGTTCGACCCGGAGGGGAAATACCTGTTCTTCCTCTCGCAGCGCGATTACAACGAAGTTCTGGGTGTGTACGATTTCGAGTTTGCCAATCCCAAAGCGACGCGCGTCTACCTAGTGACGTTGCGCGCCGACCTGCCCTCCCCGTTTGCGCCCAAGAGCGATGAAGCCGGCAAGAAACCCGATGAGACCGCGGACAAAGATAAAGACCAATCCGCTGACAAGAACAAAAAGGAAAAGACGCCGGAGGATGTCACCAAGAATTTCCGCATTGACGTCGAGGGAATTCAGGATCGCATTGTGGCGGTGCCCATGCCGCCGGGCAACCTCTACAACCTGCAAGCCGGCAAGAACGGAGTGTATTACGCGAGCGGCCCCATCTTCGGCCTCTCCGGCCCGTTGCCGGGCGAAGAGTCCGCCGTTCACGTCTACGACCTGAAAGAGCGGAAGGATAGCGTGCTACTGACGGGAACGGGTTCCTTCGCCCTCTCGTTTGACGGCTCCAAGCTGCTTTACGCCGGCGGACATGGCGGCGGAGAGGACGGCAGCCGCACTTATGGCATCATTGACACCAAACCCTCCGGCAGTCCGCACAAAATCGGTGACGGCGCGCTGAATCTTTCCGGAATGGAAACCGACATAGACCCGCGCGCCGAATGGAAACAGATGTTTGACGAGGTTTGGCGGCAGGAGCGCGACTTCTTCTTCGAGAAATCGATGAACGGCGTCGATTGGGCCGGCGAGAAAGAGCGCTACGCGCCGCTGCTGCCTTATGTGGCAAACCGCTTCGACCTCACCTACGTGCTGGGGGAAACGATCGGCGAGCTTTCCAACTCCCACACTTACGTCGGCGGCGGCGATTATCCCGATCTGCATCCGGTCAATCTCGGTTTGCTGGGTGTGGACTACGAACTCGATTCCGCGAGCGGTTATTACCGCTTCAAGAAGATCTATCCGGGCGAAAACTGGGATTCCAGCACGCGCTCGCCCCTTACCGAACCCGGAGTGGTGGCGAAGGAAGGCGACTACCTGATTGCCGTGAACGGTCATGAGCTCAAGGCGCCGGAAGCTCCCAATCAGTTGTTCGTGAACACGGCGGGAGAAACCGTGACACTGACCTTGAACTCCAAGCCCTCCATGGATGGCGCACGAACGGTGATGGTAAAGCCCCTCTCCACGGAATACTCGCTGCGCATGCTCGATATGATCGAGACAAATCGCCGCAAGGTTGACCAGGCCTCCGGCGGGCGCATCGGTTACGTCTACCTTCCGAACATGGACGAAGAAGGGCTGAACGAATTCGTCAAGCAATACTTTCCGCAGATTCGCAAAGAGGGAATGATTATCGATGTCCGCTACAACGGAGGGGGATTTGTAGACCAGCTTATCTTTGAGCGCCTGCGACGAGTCCTGATCGGCATGGAAAGCGCCCGCAACTTCGCCAGCGACACCACGCCGCCCGCGGTCTTCAACGGCTACATGGCATGCGTCACCAACGCTTACGCCGCTTCCGACGGAGACATCTTCAGCTACTACTTCAAGAAGTATCACCTGGGCCCGCTCATCGGCATGCGCACCTGGGGAGGCGTGCGCGGCATTCGCGGCTTTATGCCGCTCATGGACGGCGGTTACATCACCCGGCCGGAATTCTCCGTGTACGGGCTCAACAGTGAGTGGGTGGTGGAGAATTACGGCGTCGAGCCCGATATCGTGGTCGATAATCGGCCCGATCTGGTGATGAAAGGCCAGGACCCGCAACTCGAAAAGGCCATCGAGGTGGTAATGCAGGACATCAAGGAGCACCCGAAACACCTGCCGCCGCGCCCGCCTGATCTGCCGGCGTATCCCAATGGGCCGGGATAGACTCGTAGAGGCAGGCCTCGTGCCTGCCATTTGCCCCGCACGGAGCAGGGCCAGGGCGGCCACGAGGGCCGCCCTACCTTCCATCGATCAGCTTCACAATCGCGCCTGTGACCACACCTGCGACATCCGGTCCGGCGGAATTGATTTCGCCGTACCAGCGCTCTTTGCGGTCGAGCAACCAGGGCGGCTGATCGTCATATTCTGCTTTGGGAATAATGTAACCGAGTTCGTCATTGGCGAGGCCGAAGATGAACTGGTAGCGACTGGTCAGGTGCTCGCGAAGCGCGGGCTCGAAGGGCGCATCGGGATAATCCGCGCCAGGATAGCGCGTGATGCCGCCGTTCACGAGCTCGGGATAGATCTCGCCTGGCACGGTCACGATTTCCGCCACCACGCGCCCGCCCGCAAGCAAGCGGACGTAACTCACTTCCGTCTGCACATCGTGACCCGTGTAGAACTTCAGTTCGCCCATGCCGGGAACATCCTTCTGGATGATTGCAGGATCAATTCTGCCGCCGGTGT
>JASHSC010000124.1 GCA_030036915.1 Terriglobia bacterium | reverse complement strand
GATCATGGAATCGACAAGGCGCTCGACTGCCAGTTGATCGACCACTCGCGCGACGCGCTGGAGCGCGGCAAAAAGGTTTCCATCAGCCTGCCCATCCGCAACACGCATCGCACCGTGGGCGCCATGCTGAGCGGGGAAATTGCCCGCCGTTACGCTGAAGAGGGTCTGCCCGATGACACGATCAGATTTCAGTTCACCGGCTCCGCCGGGCAGAGTTTCGGAGCGTTTCTTGCAAAGGGTGTGACCTTGACTCTGGAAGGTGAGGCGAACGACTATGTGGGCAAGGGGCTCTCCGGCGGGCGGCTGGTCATTTATCCGCCGCGAAATTCCTCCTTCCAGCCTGAAGAAAATATCATTGTGGGCAACGTGGTTCTTTACGGCGCGACCAGCGGCGAGGTTTTCTTCAACGGCATGGCGGGCGAGCGCTTCGCCGTGCGCAATTCCGGCGCCACGGCGGTGGTGGAAACCGTGGGCGACCACGGCTGTGAGTACATGACCAAGGGAACCGTGGTGGTGCTGGGGAAAACCGGCCGGAATTTCGCCGCGGGAATGACCGGCGGCATCGCTTACGTGCTGGATGAGTCGGGGGAATTCGCGCGAGTGAAGTGTAATCGCGCCAGCGTGGATTTGGACCCCGTGGTCGACGCGAGAGACGTCGAGCTGATTCAGACGCTGATTGCGCGCCACGCCGAGCTCACCGAAAGCCCGCGCGCCAAGTGGATTCTGGATAATTGGGAGACCATGCTGCCCAAGTTCGTCAAGGTCTTCCCGCACGAATACAAGCGCGTGCTGGGAGTAAAGCGTTCGCCGGTTGCGCCGCAACCCGATCATCTTGAGCCCTTGGCGGACACGCTGGCGGGAATTTCCACGGCGGATTTGAAGAAGTCGGGGGAGGTTCTACGTGGGTAAAGTTAACGGCTTCATGGAAGCAACCCGCGAAACCCCCACGCGCCGGCCCGTGGAAGTTCGCATCAACGATTACCGCGAAGTCTACGAAGTCTTCCCCGAGCAGAAACTGCAAACCCAGGCGTCGCGCTGCATGGATTGCAGCGTGCCCTTCTGCCACACCGGCTGCCCGCTGAACAACATCATTCCCGACTGGAACGACCTGGTGTACCGCGACCGGTGGAAGGAAGCCACTCGCGTGCTGCACGCCACCAATAACTTTCCCGAATTCACTGGCCGCGTCTGCCCTGCTCCGTGCGAAGCCGCCTGCGTGCTGGGCATCAATGAGCCGCCCGTCACCATCAAGAATATCGAAAAGACGATCATTGAGCATGCTTTCGCGGAGGGCTGGATTCGCCCCGAGCCGCCGCTTACCCGCACGGGGAAGCGCGTGGCGATTGTGGGTTCGGGGCCTTCAGGCCTGGCCGCGGCGCAGCAATTGAATCGCGCCGGACATGAAGTGACGGTGTTTGAGAAGAACGATCGCATCGGCGGCCTGATGCGCTACGGCATTCCCGATTTCAAACTGGAAAAGACCGTGCTCGACCGGCGGCTTGACCAGATGCGCTACGAGGGCGTGCTGTTCAAGACGGGCGCGCACGTGGGCCGGAACGTTTCCGTGGAAGAGCTGCGCAGCCAGTTTGATGCGCTGCTGCTCGCAGGCGGCGCGGAAAGCCCTCGCGATCTTCCCGTGCCCGGACGCGATTTAAAGGGAATCCACTACGCCATGGAATATCTGCCGCAACAAAACCGACGCATCGCCGGCGAGGTGGTGGACGGGCAGATTCTGGCCACGGGAAAACACGTGATCATCATCGGCGGAGGCGATACGGGCGCCGACTGCCTGGGCACGGCGCACCGGCAGAAGGCAAAGTCGATCCATCAGTTTGAAATCATGCCGCAGCCACCAGCGGAGCGCTCGCCGCTCACGCCCTGGCCGCTTTGGCCGCTGCAATTGCGCACCGAAAGCGCGCACGAAGAAGGCGGCATCCGCGACTGGGCCGTCGCCACCACGCGCTTTACCGGCGATGAGAACGGCAATGTCAGGCAATTGCATGCCGCGCGCGTGGGTCCGCCGCCCAAATTCGAAGCGATGCCCGAAACGGACTTCGTCATTGACGCCGATCTGGTGCTGATCGCCATGGGATTCCTCGGGCCGGTCAAAAACGGAATGATTGAAGCCCTAGGCGTGAAACTCGACCCGCGCGGCAATGTGGAAACTAACGCCGACCACATGACCTCTATCCCCGGAGTCTTTGCCGCGGGCGATATGCGGCGCGGCCAGTCGCTGGTGGTCTGGGCGATTACCGAAGGGCGCAAAGCCGCGCGAGGGGTGGATAAGTTCCTGATGGGTGAGACCCACCTGCGGTAACTCCGAAACCCGTACCTTTCAATAGGGCAGGCCGTGGCGCGGGTGTCTCGCCCGCGCTGCTCGTTGACAACCGCAATCCACGCCATTACTCTCACATTGACGAGAACAATCCATGAAAAAACTGTCCCCCCAACAGATCGCCCAATACCGCGACGAGGGATTCACCGTACTGCACGAGTTTCTCGACCGAGCTGCGGTGGACGAATTGCTGGCCGAGATCGACATACTGACGGCTTCCGCCACCGTGGCGAAACACGATTCCGCGCGCCTGGAGATGGAACCGAACCAGGGGCCCGACGGGAAAAAGGTGCGGAGGCTTTACGAACCCTGCACGCACTATGCGCGCTTCCGCGCGCTTTCGGAATCGCCAGGTCTGCTGGACGCGGTGGAGCAACTGATCGGGCCCAACCTGTTCTTTCATCTCAGCAAAATCAACATGAAGCCTGCCCAATTGGGTTCGGTGGTGGATTGGCATCAGGATTTGACCTATTATCCCCTCACCAACACCGATTCGGTCACCGTGCTCTTCTATTTCCAGGATGCCGACGCTTACAACGGCTGCCTTCAGGTGATTCCCCGGGCGCACCAACGCGTGATGGAGCACACCGTAAAAGGAGTTTTCCAGGGCCGGGTGGTAGAGACGGTGGATACTTCAAAATCCGTATTTCTCGAAGCCAGGGCGGGAAGCGCGATCTTCATGCACTGCCTCACACCGCACGCTTCCGCGCCGAACCTCTCCACCAAGCCGCGGATCACGCTCATCATGTCCTACCGAGCCGCCGACGCGTTCCCCATCCATCTCGCCATGCGAACCGAAGCGCAGGAAGCCCACGCCCGCCTGGTGCGCGGCGCTGAAGCCTCCGCAGCGCGCTTCGGATTGAACTCATTCCCGATTCCACGCTTTCCCCGCGATACAAAATCCCTTTACGAGCTGCAAGAAATGTCGCGGCACGGCCTGGCGACGCGGCCATAGCGCTCCAGCCTTTTCCCCTGATCACTCAATATGGCCTTGACTCACGGCGGCACTACGCGCAGAATTCCCTGCGGCTGCTGATTCTGACGGCCGCTGGAACATGAGCAGAAAATTTTTCCAATTCATGTACATCAATTCGAGCCTCCCGAAGACCCGGATGATTCTCCGCAGGTGCCGGCCCTTGCTCCTGCGCCTGTTGTTTGTCGTTTTGTGCCTGGGTTCGGGAGTGGCTTCCAACGCGCGGGGTGCGGTCATGGTGAAGAAAGAGCCTTTTGGAAATTCCACGGATGGAAAGGCTGTCGAGCTCTACACGCTCACCAATTCGCACGGCATGGAAGTGCGCATCATGACTTACGGCGGGGTCATCGTTTCAGTGAAGACGCCGGACAAGAGTGGGCACGTCGCCGACATCGTTCTCGGGTTCGATACGCTCGCGCCCTACCTTTCCAAGAACCCCTACTTCGGCGCGATCGTGGGGCGGTACGCCAATCGCATCGGCGGCGCGCGGTTCACGCTGGGCGGCAAGGTCTACAAGCTGGCCGCAAACGACGGCCCCAACTCATTGCACGGCGGCTTGAAGGGATTTGACAAGGTGGTGTGGCAGGCGGAATCGTTTGAGAAGGGCGGAGACGGCGGAGTGATTCTTAGGCACACGAGCCCGGACGGCGACGAAGGATATCCCGGTACGGTGCACGTGACCGTGACCTACACGCTGAATGATAAGGACGAATTCCGCATCGATTATCAGGCCACCACGGACAAAGCCACTCCCATTAATCTGACCAATCACACCTACTTCAATCTGGACGGCGAGGGAAGCGGCAACATTCTGGGCACGGAAATGATGATCAACGCCGGCCACTTCACGCCGGTGGATTCCACGCTGATTCCTACGGGCAAAATCGCGAGCGTGGCCGGAACGCCGCTCGACTTCACCAAACCCACCGCCATCGGGGCTCGCATCGACGATAAGAATGAGCAACTGGATCTGGGGCATGGCTACGATTTCAATTTCGTGATCAATCACACGGGGCCGGGATTGGCGCTCGCGGCGCGTGCTTACGACCCCAAGTCAGGACGGGTTCTGGAGGTGGATACCACCGAGCCCGGAGTGCAGTTTTACACGGGAAATTTCCTGAACGGCGTCCAGGGCAAGCATGGACACGTTTACAACAAGCGCGACGCGTTTTGCCTCGAAACGCAGCACTATCCCGACTCGCCCAATAAGCCGGATTTCCCATCGGCAATCCTTCGACCTGGGCAGGCCTTCCACTCGACGACGGTTTGGAAGTTTTCGACGCAGTAGAAACCGTCAAGCCTACGTCATTGCCTTCGCCATTGAATGATCATTGATTACGGATGGCTATCTTTTGAGGATGGATTGCTGTCGCTGGATGGCGGCGACCCGGCTGAATCCTGTGGGACGTATTGGACAATCACGGAGATTCGGCGATTGGAAGGGTCGGTGGGCGCGTTTGGTTTGCGAAGACGCTGGTCGGCGAAACCGCGGACTTGCGTCACTTGGTCGGGGCGCAGGCCGTTTTCCTGCATCAGCCGCCGGGCGGCATTGGCGCGGTCGACGGAAAGCTCCCAGTTTCCGTATTCGCCTCCGTGGCGCGCCAGGGGAATGGAATCGGTGTGCCCCTCGATCGAGATCTTGTTGGGAACTTTGCCGAGTTCCTTCGCCAGCGCGATGAGAGTATCCCTGCCGCTTCCGTTTACGTCCGGGCTGCCGCTGTCGAAGAAGGTTCCCTTTTCGGATTCCATCAGCTCGATGCGCAGGCCTTCGGAAGTGACGGTCATTTCAATTTGATTGTTGAGCATCTTGAGACTTTGCACGCGGTGGATGGCATCCTGAAGCTCGTCTTTCAGCTTTGACATATCGTCTTTGGAAACTGTCAGGCTGTCCACAGGGCCCTGGCCGGCTCCTTCGGCTGGACCCTTGCCATTCCCGCCGACATTGTTGGAAGTGCCGGCAGGATCGTTGAAATAACCTGCCACGGCTTCCTTGATCGGCTTGCTCGTATTCATCAGCCAGAGCACGATGAAGAGCGCCATCATGGCGGTCACAAAATCCGCGTAGGCCACTTTCCAAGCACCGCCGTGATGTCCGCCGTGGCTAACCTTCTTCTTGATGACGATGATCGGTTTTGGCGCTGTGGCCATAAGTTTCTTAATAAGGGGAGAGCAAACCCTGACTTTTGTCTCCTGATTCCTGCTTCACGCTGCCGCCTCGGCTTTTGCCGCTTCCGCTTCTCCCTTGCCGCGGCAATAGCCTTCGAGCTCCTGGAAAGTAGGGCGTACGTGGCCGGGGATGGCGCGGCGAGCAACTTCCACAGCCATGATGGGGGCCGTACCTTTGATAAAAGTCGCCATGGCGACGCGGAGCACGTGCAGGTAGGCGTGCTCATCCTCGGCGGCCTTGGCGAGCTTCGCGGCGAGCGGCCCCACCAGGCCGTAGCAAAGTAGAATGCCCAGGAAGGTCCCCACCAGCGCAGCGGCAACCTTATGCCCGATCAGTTCCGGCGGGCCGCCCAATGCCCCCATGGTGATAACCACTCCCAGCACCGCGGCCACAATACCGAGTCCGGGCAGTGAGTCCGCCATGCTGCTGAGCGCCATCACTGGTTGTGTTGCACTATGGTGGTGGACGTCCATATCCAGTTCCACCATCTGGTCAAGCTCAAACGCCTCCACGGCGTTGCTGGCCACCAGGCGCATGGTGTCGCAAACAAAGTGCAGGAGATGGTGGGCCTTCAGAAAGGCCGGGTACTTGGAGAAGACGGTGCTTTTCGTGGGATCGTCCGTATCGGCTTCGAGCGCCACCAGGCCGTCGCGGCGGGCGCGGCTGAAGAGCTCAAACATCATTTTGAGGGAATCAAGATACATCGCCTTGTTGAATTTGGAATCCTTGAGAATGGCGGGAAGGCCGGTGGCAATGCGTTTCAGAATGTGCAGAGGATTGGCGATCAGCAGCGTGCCGACCCCCGCTCCACCGATAATGAGCAGCTCGGCGGGTTGCAACAGCACCAACAGCTTGCCGTGCTCCATCAGATAGCCGCCCACGATGGCCCCGAACACCACCACGATTCCGATGATTGCGAACACTCGATTATCTCTCCTTGCCTTGGAATTCCGAAGCACCCAGCACCAGGGCCCGGTTGCAGCCTTGGGCATCGGTCAGGTCCAACATCCTTTTGAAACCTCTGATGTTTCATATCGGCCAAATTGGATTGGCCTTGAGTCGTCAAGGGTGGGCATTTGAGCGCTCGGAGAATTCGGCCGAGACGGAAGCGGCGACTGCTACGGAGTTGTGGTATGGTATCGGCATCATGAACAGGCAGATCACCCGTCGCGCCTTTCTCGGTTCAATGGCAGTGGTTCCGTATGCGGCGAAGGCCACACCGGCTCGCCCAATTCCCGTTGGGCTGGAGCTTTACTCGGTTCGCAACGATTTGAAGAGGGACTTGATGGGAACCGTCCGGAGTGTGGCAGGGATGGGTTATCAATGCGTGGAGTTCTACGCGCCGTACTACGACTGGACCATCGATTATGCCCGGCGGGTGCGCGCCGAATTGGACGAACTCGCTATCCGCTGCTATTCCACCCACAACGAACTGAAATCGTTCACGCCCGAAGGCATGGACAAGGCGATGGAGTTGAACAGGGTTCTGGGGACTCGCTACATCGTGCTGGCCCACCCCGGCGAGGTAAACGGCCTGGACGGCTGGAAGCGCGTCGCGGAGACCCTGAACCAGGCGAATGAAACGTTCAAACCCCAGGGATTTCACGCGGGCTATCACAATCACGATGCGGAATGGAAACCCCTCGACGGAAAAAAGCCCATGGAGTTGCTGGCCGCGGACTTGGATGAGAGTATCATGCTGCAACTGGATGTAGGTTCGTGCCTGGCGGCGGGCAGCGACCCCGTCGCCTGGGTTAACAGTAACCCCGGCCGCATCCGCTCGATGCACGTCAAGGATTGGTCGCCGCAGAAGGGCTATAAGGTCCTGACGGGCGAAGGAATCGCGCCTTGGAAGAAGATCATCGCCGCCGCCGAGAGCGTTGGGGGAATTGAATACTACCTGATCGAGCAGGAAGGCAGCAATCTATCCGAACTCGAGACCGTGAGGCTCTGTCTCGCGGCGTTTCGCAAACTGCTGGCTTAATTTGTCCTGGTGTTGCATATCAAAAATGCTTTTGCTTATGCGCCGTGCGATACCCTGTTCTCGGACGGGCCTTTAGCCCGGCATGTGGCGCCCTAAAGGGCGGCTCTACTTTCCGTTCCGCCAGGGATTAAGCACCCATGAAGGACCATCGCAAGATCATCGTCTTCATTGCGACCAGCGTCGACGGGTTCATCGCGCGCCTCGACGGCAGCTACGACTGGCTGGAGCGGCCCCGCCCGCCCGGCAACTACGGCTACGGCGCCTTCTTTAACTCCATCGATACAATCCTTTGGGGGAGGAGGACCTATGACCAAGCGATTGCGAAGTTCGAGGGCAAAAGCGTTGGAACCGGGCCCAACGTTAAGAACTATGTGTTCACGCATCACGCGCCAGAGTCCGCGCCGCAGGGAGTAGAGTTTGTGAACGAGCCCGTGCAGGAATTCACGCAGAAGCTTCGCGCCCAGCCCGGGAAAGACATCTGGATGATGGGCGGTGGGCAAATCATCGCCTCGTTTCTGGACGCGGGCCTGATTGACGAGTTCCGAATCCATGTCATTCCGACGATGATCGGCGAGGGCATTCCGTTGCTTCACCCCCGCCACCGCCTGGTGCGGCTCGAACTGCGGAGCGTGATTAACTTTCCCGATGGCGTCGTGCAGCTTGTCTATGCTGTGCCGACGGAATCGAGCAAATCAGGCGGCTAATTGCCTGGAAGATGCTCTCGTGAATCTCATGGAAAGGCTCACGCTCGCTATTATTTTGAACCTTCAGTCGGAATCCGGAATTGGGCATCCGTCATTTCCGTAACCCATATCCCGCTTCGCGCTGCGACCCAAACCCTTCTTACAACGGTGCGCAGATCGGCGCTACAGCCAACTGCATTACCACCAGGCCCTCT
>JASHSC010000123.1 GCA_030036915.1 Terriglobia bacterium | reverse complement strand
CCCTCCCAGTCGGCATACGACCATCCGGCGGGACCGATCAGGATTTTGCGGGTCAGGATTTTGCCGGGCGCTGGCGTCTTCATGGTATTCGCCTTTTATTCGCCCGTAGAATAGCGCGTTCTGATTCGCGCGTCAAGGCATTTGTAGCGCGGGCGGTCGTAGGGGCAGCACCCCTTGCGGGTGCCCTCGCGGCATTGCCGTAACGCGGGGCAGGGACAAGCCCTGCCCCTACGTAATTCAAACTGACCCGCGCTACAATCGTGAATGGATTCCGAAGCTCGCAGAGGAACGGCATGAGGCAGCGCTTGCACATCGGCATTCTCGCCGCGATGGCGGTGGCGGGCTGGTGTGTGCTGAACCCGTTTGCATCCTCGCAAATCGCCCTACCGGCGCAGACGTCTTCAGCGCGGACCGCTCCCGCCCCGAGCGCGCCGGAGAAGACCGAATACACGCTGCTCTTTACTGGCGACGTGATGCTCTCGCGCGCGGTGGGCTCCAAGATGGCGACCCTGAAGGACTGGTCACTCCCCTTCCGCCTGATTGCGGACACGCTGCGCGGAGCCGACTTGCGCTATTGCAATCTCGAATGCCCGATTTCCGACCGGGGCGCGAACCTGCACCATCTCTACTCGTTCCGCGCCGATCCAAAGTCCATCGAGGGTCTAGCCACCGCGGGCTTCAACGTGGTTTCGCAGGCCAACAATCACGCTTACGACTGGGGACCGGAAGCTCTGCTCGATAGCCTTTCGAGATTGCGCGCGGCGGGCATTCAACCGGTAGGCGCGGGGGAAAACGCGCTGGCGGCCCACTATCCGCTGCTGCTAACGGTTGGAACGTTGCGCATCGCCTTCCTCGCTTACGTGAACATCGACCCACACGAAGCGGCGGCGGGAGTGAATCGCGCCGGCGTGGCGTGGCTCGACCCGGCGCAGGCGCTCGCGGACATTCGTTTCGCTCGCCCGCTGGCGGACCTGGTGATCGTATGCCCGCACTGGGGTGTGGAATACGCCGCCAAGCCTTCGCGTGACCAGATTGACCTCGCGCACCAGATGATCGATGCGGGAGCGGACATCATCGTAGGCAGCCACCCGCACGTCACGCAGCCGCTTGAGAACTACCACGGCCATTGGATCGCTTACAGCCTGGGCAACTTTGTGTTCGATCAGGAAAGCCCGGGGACGCATCGCGGCCTGATGCTGAAGGTCACGGTGCGTGACAGGAAGATCGCGGATGTTCAGCCCATGGAGATCCGCATCAACTCGAACTACCAGGCAGAACTGGCGTCAGCGGATGAACACTCCGCGCAACACCCGGTGGCGGAGAAGGAGGCGGCTGCGCTCCATTCGAGCAAATAGCCGATGGCCCGCGAGCTATGCATGTTCTTGTGATTGGCAGGTCCGAAAACCCTTGGGAGCCGCCGAAGGGAATCAGTGCGCGCCGACTTTTTCGAGTTCCGCGCCCGTGGCCGCCGCCACGTCCGCGTGCAGCGAGTTGCCGTGCGAGTCCATGGTGACGATGGCGGGAAAGTTGCGCGCCTCGAAGACCCACATCGCCTCCGGAACACCCAGGTCTTCGAGCAGATGGGCCTCGTGAACCTTGGGCAGGCAGCGCGCGTAGAATTGCGCCGCGCCGCCGATGGCATGCAAGTAAACCGCGCCGAATTCCTTCAACGCCGCGCCGGTTTTTGCGCCCATGCCGCCCTTGCCCATCACCGCGCGCAGGCCGAAGCGGCGAATGATGTCCGCCTCGTAGGGTTCTTCGCGAATGCTGGTGGTCGGGCCCGCGGCCTTCACGCGCCACTCGTTGTTCTCTTTCAGCATCACGGGGCCGCAATGGTAGAGAATCGCGCCGCTCAAATCGCAGGGCGGCGCGTCGTGGTGCATCATGTAATGGTGGGCGGCGTCGCGGCCGGTCACCAACCGGCCGTTGATCAACACCACGTCACCCACTTTCAGCGCGCGCACTTTCTCCTCGCTCAGCGGCGGTTCAAGGCGCACCTCGCGGCCGGTCAGGCGGAATTCCGAGCCCGCGGCAATCAGTCGCTCGACAGGCCGGCTGGGATCGCGATAGAGCCACTTGGTGATTGCGCCCGTCTCCGCGTCAAGCAGAACGCCCAGGCGGCGAAACGCCCAGCAATCGTAAGCGACGGTGACGAAGAAGCTGGCGGGAAGGCGGTTGGCCGCAGTGATCTTGCACCCGATCAGCGAACTCGCACCGCCGAAGCCCATCGCGCCCACACCCAGCTTGTTGGCTTCGTCCATCACTTCCTGCTCCAGGCGCGCCAGCACGGGGTCGGGATTGGTGTCGTCCAGATCCCGGAACAACTGCTGCTTGGCCAGGTGATATCCGCCGGAGCGATCGCTGCCGATGCACACGCCGATGGCGCCGGGCGCGCATCCCTGCCCTTGCGCCTGCCACACGGAGTGCAGGATGCACTTCTTCACACCGGCCAGATCGCGGTCGGCGCGGCCCAGGTGTTCAAGCTGGCAGGGCACGGAGTACTGAATGTTCTTGTTCTCGCAACCTCCGCCCTTCAGGATCAGGCGCACTTCAATCTCCGGCCGCTCCCACTGCTCGAAGTGGAAGATCGGCGTGCCCGGGCCGAGATTGTTGCCGCTGTTTTTGCCGGTGATCGAGTCCACCGAGTTGGGACGAAGTTTGCCGCGCTTCGTCGCCTCCACCACGGCTTCCAGAATCTGCTTGCGCATGACGATCTGGTTCACCCCCACAGGAGTTTTGATCTCGAATGTAGGCATGCCGGTGTCCTGGCAGATTGCGCCCTCGTCGTGATAAGCCATGTCGATGTTTTCGCCAATGATGGCCAGCGCCTGCCCCGACTGCGATTGCGGATTCTCGCTGCGCAGCGCCCACGCCATGGCCTTGCGAACGTCCGGAGGCAGATTGGTGGAAGTCTGAACGATCAGCTCGAGCATGCTTTCCTTGAGAAACTGCATAAACACCTCCGCCAAAGGACCGCGAGGCCCCGCCCCGAAATTTTCCACGATGGAATTATAACCCGCGCGGCATCAGAAGAACGGGTGTTTGATGGGCCGCCGCGCGCCGACGCTTCTGCCCAGCTCGTCCTTGAGAATTCTGAAAGCTTCGTGCGGGGAATCGACGAAGCGAATCAGTTCCAGGTCTTCCCTGCTGATCGTTCCCGACTCGAGCAGCCAGCCGAAGTTGATGACGCGCTTCCAGAACTTCGAGCCGTACAGGAGGATGGTGACGCGGTGGCCCATCTTGCGGGTTTGCGTGAGCGTGAGGAACTCGCACATCTCATCCATCGTTCCGAAGCCGCCGGGAAAAACCAGCAGCGCCTTGGCGGGCTGCGCAAACCAGAGTTTGCGCATGAA
>JASHSC010000122.1 GCA_030036915.1 Terriglobia bacterium | reverse complement strand
CGAGGGTGGAATGGTGACCACGGACGATGAGGAGCTGGCTTGGAAGGCGCGCAGTTTCCGCGACCATGGATATGACGTGAAAGAACGCCTCTCGATGCTGGAGATGGAGCAAAAGCTGCCTTACATTCACAATATGGTAGGGTGGAACTACCGCATGACGGAGATGCAGTCAGCAATTGGCCTGGCGGAGCTGGCTCGGATAGATAACTGGAACATGCCCACACGGCGCCGCAACGCCCGCATCGTGATCGACGCGTTACGGAAACGCCCGGAAGTGATATTTCTGCCCGTGGATACCGACCAGCGCCGCAATGGGTTCTATACCATGGCGTTTTCGCTGGATATGGACGCCCTGACATGCGACATTCAGCAATTCGTGCATGCGGCCGTGGCGGAGGGCGTTCCTTGCTGGAAAGTCTTTTGGCCCCAATGTCATACGGAGCGCGCCTATCGGGAATTTTCCGCTTTTGGCAAATCAGGTTTCCCCTTTCGCTCCAAGGAATACACGGACCCTGCCAGCGTTGATTACTCGCAGGTGAAAGTTCCCAACGCGGCTTGGCATGAGACGCATACTTTTACTGTTTTTCCCTTCCCAACCTTCACGGAAGATGACATGCACCAAATTGTCAACGCGCTCCTGAAAGTTCTCGACACATACTCAAAAGTGCGCTCAACGGCCAGGCAGGCCACACCCGCTTAGGAAACCGAAATGCCAGACAGCATTCGATGGGGAGTTGTTGGATCGGGTGGAATTGCTCGACGGCGAACGATCCCCGAGGGTATTGTCCCCGCGTCCAACGCCCGGCTGGTGGGAGTGTACGGCACCAACGGCAACACCAATGCGGAAGTGGCCAAGGCATTTGGCGCAACGCCTTTCGACACCCTGGAAAGCCTGCTGGCGACGGAAATGGATGCCGTCTATATCGCCACGCCGGTGTTTGTGCACGCAGCGCAGGTTGCGCAATGCCTGCGCGCAGGCAAGCATGTTCTGTGTGAAAAACCCTTGGCGCTGAATGTAGCTGAGGCCCAGTCGCTGGTGGAATTGGCAGGGAAGTGCAAGCTCCAGCTCGGAGTGGGGCTGATGATGCGCCTCCATTCCCAGCATCAGGAAGCGCAGAAGATGATTGCCGCCGGCAAACTGGGCAGACCCGTTTATGCCCGGGCACAGCTTTCCTGTTGGTATCCGCCGCTCCAGGGCGCGTGGAGACAGAATCCTGGCCAGGCGGGAGGCGGCTCACTCGCGGACATGGGCGTGCACTGCATCGATTTGCTTGAGATGTTCTTTGGTCCAGTGGCCTCCGTAAGTTGCCAAATCTCCCGCCTCGTGCACAATTACGAAACTGAGGACAGCTCCATCGTAATGCTGACGTTTGAAAATGGAGCGATGGGAACCGTCGATACCTTCTTCTGCGTGCCGGACGAAAGCAGCAAGAACGTGCTGGAGTTGTACGGTTCCGAGGGCAGCATTCTGGCGAAAGGCACCATTGGGCAAGGCAGCCAGGGCGAAATGCGGTTGTACTCCCGGCCGCAGGGCAAAGGATATGACGCTCAGCAGAGCCGTGAACAGGGTGAAGGAGTGGAAATTCGTCCCCCGGCGGTGAACATGTATCGAGCCGAAATTGAGGAATTCAGTCAGGCGCTCCTCGATGGGAAGGAATCCGAGCTGGCGCGTGGCCGGGGTCTGCGGAGCCAAAAGCTCCTGCATGCCTGCTACGAATCTGCACGAACTTCCAAAACCGTCCGACTCGCGGAATGAGACGCGGCACCGGTCGCGGGCGCGTGATCCACAGAATTGAGCAACGAATCCAACCCGCCGCAACTGCGCCGGGTCCTGAAGATGTGGGACCTGGTTTTTTATGGAATTGTCCTGATCCAGCCCATCGCCCCGGTGGGAATTTTCGGCATCGCCCAGAAACTCTCCTATGGCCATGTGTCCACAGCGGTTCTGGCGGCCATGGGAGCGATGATGCTGACTGCCTTCAGCTACGGGCGAATGGCAGCCGTCTACCCTTCCGCAGGCTCGGCCTACACCTACGTCAGCCGCGGGCTGAATTCTTACCTGGGCTCCCTGATCGGCTGGGCCATGGTGCTGGACTACCTGCTGATTCCGATTATCAATGTCATTTACCCTGCGCTGACGTTCCAGCGGCTCTTGCCCTCGGTGCCGTTCGTGGTGTGGGCGGTGCTGATTCTGGCGTTCATCCTGATCTTGAACCTCCGCGGCGTGCAGGTAACGGCGCGCGCCAATGAAATTCTTCTCTTCATCGTCTCCATCGTCGTGGTCGTGTTTTTCATTGCTGCCGTCCGATACTTGCTGCACGATGAGGGGTTCGGCGGATTGGTTTCCGCGCGGCCCTTTTACGATCCCGCGACATTCAATTTTGGGGCGCTTCGCACGGCCACGTCGCTCGCGGCGCTCACCTACATCGGTTTTGATGGAGTAACCACGCTCGCGGAAGAGGTGGAGAATCCCACGCGAACGGTGCCCATGGCCACAGTGCTGGTTTGCCTGATCTGCGGAATCCTCAGCACGCTGGAAGTCTATTTGGGCGCGCGCGTGTGGCCGGATTACCAGACTTTCCCCAACCTCGAGACGGCATTCATTGACGTTTGCCGGCGCGTGGGCGGGGCCGCGCTTTTCCAGGCGATGGCGGTTATTCTCATCATCGCTTGTCTGGGCACAGGTCTCGCGGGCATAGCAGGTTTGGCGCGGCTGCTCTATGGCATGGGGCGTGATAATCTGCTACCGAAGCGATTTTTCGGCCGGCTCGATTCCAAGCGCGGCATCCCGGTGTTCAACGTGCTGGTAATTGGAATTATCACGCTCATCGCCTCGATGCTGATCAGCTACGAACGCGCCGCGGAGTTGCTGAATTTCGGCGCCTTCCTGGCGTTTATGGGCGTGAACCTGACCTGCATTCAGCAGTTTTTCATTCGCCCGCCGGCGGGCCATGCGCGAAAGCTGATGGGCGACCTGATTTTGCCGGGATTGGGCTTCCTGTTTTGCCTCGCCATTTTCTGGAGCCTGCCGGCTCCGGCGAAGTGGGCAGGGGGCGTGTGGTTTGCCGCCGGAATCGCCTATGCGGCCATCCGAACGCGCGGCTTCCGGCTCGCGCCGGCGCAGATGGATTTCTCCGAGCACTGAGGTCCCTCCTGGACGCCATGGACGCACCTCCCCAGACCGCAACGACCAGCCCGCCGGACGCATTCGGTCTTTTCCCCATCTCCTCATCCCGCCGCTGGGTGGTGATGGGCCTGCTGTTCCTGGCCTGCTTCGTGAATTATCTCGACCGCGCCAGCATTTCCGTTGCCCTGCCTTTCATTTCCGTGGAATTGCACCTGGGACCCGAAAGCAAGGGAGTGCTGCTGTCGTCATTTTTCTGGTTCTACACGCTCATGCAGCTTCCCATCGGTTGGTGCGTGGACCACATGGACCTTCGCTGGCTCTACGCCGGGCTTTTTGCTTTGTGGTCGCTCGCCTGCGGCTCCACGGGGTTCGCGGGCAGCTTGCTGGTCCTGATGCTCGTGCGAATCACCCTCGGCGTGGGCGAATCCATCTATCTGCCCGGTGGGACGAAGATTGTGAGCATGCTTTTCAAGCCCGATGAGCGCGGCTTTCCTTGCGGAATCTTCGAAAGCGCCACGCGGCTGGGTGTGGCCGTGGGCGCGCCGGTGCTGGGTGCGCTGATTCTGGTTTACGGCTGGCGCCGCATGTTTGCGCTGGTGGGATTCACGGCGCTCCTCTGGGTGCCGCTCTGGCTGGTCGCGACGCCCCGGAATTTCCGCGGTGTTGCGAGCGCAGGCCCGGGCGCGCGCCCGTGGCGCATCCACTTTAACCGCAACCTGCTGGGCATTTGCCTGGGATTTTTCTGCCTCGACTACTATTGGTATCTCATCGTCACCTGGCTGCCCGATTATCTGATGACGTCGCGTCACCTGGCGGTGGTGCGCGCGGGCTTCTACGCGGCGCTGCCCTACCTGGTGTATGGCGCCAGCCAGCTTGTGGGCGGATGGATCAGCGATGTGCTGATTCGGTCGTGGGGGTGGAACGAAACCAAAACGCGCAAGGGCGTGCTCACCCTGGCATTTCTCTGCGGGTTGTTTCTCATTCCCGCGGCGCGCGCCACGACCGCCGAAGG
>JASHSC010000121.1 GCA_030036915.1 Terriglobia bacterium | reverse complement strand
CATGCTTTGACCGGCAAAGGGTTTGAAATCTTTTTGCCTCAATATCGCACGGTTCATCGTTGGAAGGACCGTTGGAAAGAACTCGAGTTGCCCCTTTTTCCCAATTACGTCTTTGTCTTGGGCGGACTGGAACGCATGTTAAACATCCTTACCACGCCGGGCGTTCACTCAATGGTGTCTTGGGGAGGGCGACCGGCCGACATCCCTGAATACGAGATTGATGCCGTGCGCAGATTGATAGAAAGCCCTCTGCGAGTTCAAAAGCATCCGTTCATCAAATCCGGCGACAGGGTCCGGATAAAGTCAGGTCCACTGGAAGGAATCGAAGGTATCTTGGTCCGCAGCAAGAGCGCCTACCGACTGGTACTTTCGGTGGAAATGCTCGCGCGGTCTGCGGCAGTCGAGGTAGATGTAAACATGGTCGAGCGGGTGGGCGGGGCTGAAGCCGCTCGAAAGGACAGGTTGAAGGTTGACACGCCAAGCCAGATTTTGCAGCCGGTTCGAACACCGCAATTTTAGTTTTTGGAGGGCTGTCGGTCAGTTATCCGCGGGCCGAATCGACCTTACAAAAGCGCATTTAATGAAGGGTTTTAACAGATGAGATTTGATCACACCAATTTACGAAAAGGAATTATGCGGGCCGGAGGAGCCAACAATCGCCTGATTCCCGCCAGGTTGTGGGTGGCGCTGACGTTCGCAGTTATCATGATTTTGGGAATGCGATCCGGAGAGGCAACGCAATTGCCTCGCATCCCGGTAGCCCCTTCTCTTGAGGCAACAGGGCAGAATGCGCCGGCGGATTCCGGCGCGCCAAAGCCCAAATCGATTGATGCGGCATACCTCATCGGACCCTCCGATGTCCTGGGGATCAGCGTGTGGAAAGATACTGAGCTCACACGAACGATTCCGGTGCGTCCAGATGGAAAGATCACTCTGCCTTTGATCGGGGACTTGGCCGTGAGCGGCTTGACGGCGGAAGCCGCACAAGAGCTTATTGCACAAAAACTGAAAGAGTTTATTTCCGACCCGCAAGTTACGGTGATCGTGCAGGAAGTTAAGAGTCGAACCTACAGCATCCTGGGCAAAGTTGCCAAGCCTGGTTCTTATCCCTTGGGCAAACCTACTGCAATAATAGAGGCCATAGCAATTGCAGGGGGCTTCCAGGATTTCGCCCGGGAAAACAAGATCTATATCATGCGACCTAAGAGCGATGGCACGGTCGAGACGATCCCCTTTGATTACAAAAAGGCCATCCGGCGGCACAACCCCGAAGAGAATGTCGAGCTCCAGAGCGGCGATACGATCATTGTTCCTTAAGAATAATTACGGAGGTCGAAACCTTGGTGGAACAAGAAGAAAATCTTGATGAAATGATAAGTAAGGGGTTACACGCCGCGGTTAAACACCGCTGGTGGCTTTTGTTGCCGACGGTTCTGGGAGGGCTTTTGGCATGTGCAGTTTCGCGAGTGCTTCCCAATCGTTACGAGTCAGAGGCCACGATTCTTGTGGAGCACCAACAGGTGCCCACGCAATATGTAACACCCAACACCACCGCGGATATGCGTGAGACTTTGCTCATCACGACCGACGCCATCCTTTCACGCACCCAGTTACTGAAAATCATCGATGAGTTCAACCTTTATCCAAGTGAACGGAAGCGTTTTTCTCCCGAAGAATTGGCCGCGCTGATGCGCAGTAAGATCGGTATTAAGTCTTTGAATGAGGTAGGGGGCGCTAATTCGCTGGACGCCTTCAAAATTTCCTATATCGGTAGCAGTCCTCACCTCGCTCAGGAGGTGACTCGCAAACTCACAACGCTTTTCGTCCAAGAGACCGACAGGTCGCGGGGCGACCAGGATCGGATCACGACGCAGTTCTTGCAACAACAGGTTGATGCCGCAGCCGCGGAGTTGAAGAAACAAGAAGACCAAGTTGCGGAATTCAAGTTAAAGAATCTTGGCGATTTGCCCGAGCAGCAGGCGGGCAATCTGGGAATTCTTTCCGGCTACCAGATGCAGCTTCAGAATGCGCAGGCAGCGCTTGGCCGGGCAAAGGAACAGCAGGTTTATACCCAATCTCTACTGGCGCAATACCAGCAAATGAGCGCTACGGAAGTTGCCATACCCGGAGCAGGAGGATCGGCAACGGCGGATCCTGTTCAGACCATCAAAGCAAAGTTGGCCGACCTGAGGAGCCAAAGGGCCACCTTGCTGGCTGACCATACGGAAAAATATCCTGACGTCGTCAGGATTGAAGAAGAAATTAAAGAATCGGAAGCTTTGCTGGCGACTGCCGAAAAGAAAACTTCCCAGCCTGCTACAGACGCTGGGGGTAAGGAATCCACCGATGCGTCAGATTCCTCTACGAACAGTGCTGCCATGGCCCAATTGAAGAGCCAACTCCAGGCAAACCAAATCGAAATCCAAAACGACCAAGCACTTGAAAAACAACTGCAAGGACAAATTGCCGAGTATCGGAATCGTCTCAATCTGACTCCGGTTCGCGAGCAGCAGCTTGCGGAGCTAAACCGGAATTATGAACTGACCAAGAAGAACTACGATGATCTGCTGGACAGAAAGCAGAAGTCTGAATTGGCTACAGACCTTGACCAGCAGCAGCAGGGCCAGCGATTTCGAACCATCGACCAGCCCAGTTTGCCTATGAAACCCGCTTGGCCGAACCATATGGCAATCGCTTTGGGAGGTTTGGGGGCCGGCTTAGGCTTGGGCATCGCATTGGTTTTCATCTTATACTACCTAGATCACTCCGTGATTGATGAGAAGGAGCTGGGTCGCTTCTTTTCTTTCCCTTTATTGATAGGCGTTCCGTCCCTTCCTACCAGGGCCGAGGTTCGAAGACGTTCGCGCACGCATGTGGTAGAATGGGTGTTAGGTACCGCCTTGTTTCTGGTAGTCTGCGCATCCGAATACTATGTATATCGTCGGGGCTAAGGGAGCGAGTGGATTTCCCTCGAATATATGCCGACTCAAATACGAAAGGATGCTGATCTCGTGCAGAACCGCACTTTCAAAGCCGAATCAGAAAAGGACGAAATCCTTGACACAACTCCTGACGAGTTTTTGAAGGGATTGGAGAGGACAGACAGTGATCTGCCTTTCCCAGTTGAAACTATTCCTGTCCCTGAAGAGAGTCGTCTGGTTATTCATACTGATCCCAGAAGCGCGGGCGCGGATAGATTCAGGTTGGTGCAAATGCGCCTTCGCCATTTGCAGGCTTCCAAAAGGCTGAAAAACCTCCTGATTACAAGTCCCACGCCGGGCGACGGCAAAAGCACCGTGTCTTTGAATCTTGCTGCTGCCTTGGCCGAGAAAGGGAAAAAGCCTGTCCTGCTGCTGGAAGCAGATGTCTATCGGCCCTCGTTGTTGAAGAAATTGGGTATCAGCCCATGGGCCGGTTTGACCGAATGCCTAGATAACAAAAGCGACCCAATGCTCGCCATCCGGCGCATTGATCCCATGGGATTTTACATTTTGCCCGCCGGGACGCCGACGATGATGGGTAACTTCCTCCAAGCTGCTCTCACCCCCCAATTTTTTGAAGGTTTGGCGACGACTTTTAATTGGATCCTAGTCGATGCTCCCCCGACTACCCCCATGGCAGAAATCTTAGCGCTGAAAGTCCTGACCGATGCCACTTTGCTCGTGGCTCGGGCTAGAGAGACGCCACGTGAGGCAATAGAACTAGCAGCTCAAACGCTGGGGCGCGATCATATTATTGGAATTGTCCTCAATGGCGTGGAAGGGCTCGAAAAAGTCTACTCAAAGTACTATGGGTACGTGCAACAGAAAGGTGGCTCGAAAGGTGCCCCGTCCGGTCGGAAGTAGCAACATGAACCTTGCCTTTTGATCGATGTCGTTTTTTACTTTGAGATCAATCCCTTGGTTCATCTTTTAAGAATCCATCGCCCCAAGATTTCCATTCTCAATGAGCGGTAACAGTTGCTGGCGTGCCATAAGAGCCGAGTGCTATATGCGGGCGAGAGTAGGGGCACTCCTTCGTTAGCTGAATGCCTAACCTGATATAAACATGGCATCTTAGTGCCAGGCAATGATAGGCTATAAGTACCATTTTAACCCAACTATTGGGCTATTGTCAGATTTCCTTAATACCCTAAACTGGGTGTGCATCCCGGTGGTCTGCATTTCTGCTTATTGGGTCGTGCAACGGGTTGCAGGAAGAAAATGGGTGGTCAGTAATTTACCCCAATGAAAGCGGTCTCAATACAGGACCGATGCGAATCATGACGAACGCGAAAACCAAGGAGATCGTGGAGATGGAAAGCCACCTCCATGCATTTTATTCGAGTTCAGCAAGAGGAGTATCAGCCGTAGAGGCCGTTCTTCGATCAAACTGAGGTTAGGGCTTACGTTTTAAGGGAACATGTAAGTCAAAGGGCGGAGCTGTATCTTCACGCCTCACTTGACTTCACACTCAATAAATTTCGTCGCTGCTCCAAAGGTTAGCTTGAAACAGGTTGGTAAGTGGGCCCCGGATTGTTGCATGGAATTTCCCGTCAATATTGCTGATTTATTCTGCCCAAATAACAAAAGGAGACGCGGAATCTTCAAAGTTCATTGATTTTCCGCAGGAGAGCCATGACTGATCCCCACCCCAGCATCATCATGAAAGGAACTCCCAGAGCTGAGCGCTTTCCGATCAGCATTCCAGTGCGCTATCGTAAAACAAATCGCCCCGAATGGTTTGAGGGCAAAACCGAAAATATTAGTCGATCGGGAGTTTTGCTGCTTACGGAAGTCTCAATGGAGCCAAAAATTCTGATCGAATTAAGGTTCGAACTTCCTGTTTCTGTCCTCGGAGAAGGGCGCGGGGAGATTGTTTGCAAGGGAACGGTAGTTCGCTCTGAGGAGAATCCTCTTTCGGACCTTCCAACCTCCCTGGCGGTGTCGATCCGGAGCTATCGAATGACTCGGGGAGGACAGGTTCACTAGGCACCTATGTCCGCAATCATCACTCAGCCTCTTGAGAGGAGGTCCAGGTGCCGCCCAGGAGGGGGATGTTGGAGAGGCCGTTTGAAAAAGTTTATCCCATTCGCGATTTCCGTAATTTTATCTCCTGCTGGAATTCGAGCACAGGCGCCTTCGATGACAGCCATGGCACAGCCAGTGGCGATAGGAAACGGATTGCAGGCTCCACTTCGATTTGCGGGTGAGGAAATGCCGGCGAATCAATTCACCCTGAGCATGGGTGCCTCATCCTTCTACAACGACAACGTGCTATTGAATAATGCAGATCGGATTTCCGATGAAGGCCTATCATTTAACTCTGATTTGTCCTTCGTGCGTCAGACTCGGAATCTCTCCTTTCAATTTAACTATTTCCCCAATTTCTTTCTTTACAGAAATACGACTCAATATGACCGGCTTAACCATTCGGGGAATCTCGGTTTGAACACCCGGCTGAGTCCGAGATGGGAGCTTGGTTTAGTCGATAGTGCAAGCTATCAGAACGGCATTTTCCAACCCGCAGCGGAGCAGCAAATTTCTTCGGGCCTTAGCTCGCCCACCGCGCCAGATCAATCGATCTATCCATATACGGCTCGAACACTCGCGAATACAGGGGGAATGGAATTAATTTTCCAAAAGAGCAATCGGTCATCAATCGCCTTTACGGGTAACTACAACATGCAGGAGTACGGCAGCCAACAGGAAGCAGGGCAGTCCTTATACAACGGCCGGGCCGCGACCGGGGGCTTCGCCTACCAATATCGTTATACTGAGCATACAAGTTTAGGGCTGGATTTTCTGCATGAAGACGCCACTTACCGAGGGGGCACAGGTCTTGGCAGCGTTCAACGATTCCAAACGGACAGCGCGTTGTTTGCAGTCGAGTCCCATCTCACCCCAAGCGTAACAATTTCGTTTTTCGGCGGGCCCCAATTCATCACCACCTTTGGCGAGTCCACAGGAGTTAGCACAACAAGACAATTGGAAGGAGCTGGGGGGGGGAGTGTCACCAAAGAAGTTCGGAAAACGGCCCTGGACCTAACCGTGCAAAGGCGGATCACCGACAGCGGTGGCCTCTACGGTCAGGTGGAATACACTTCGGCGGCAATTGGGGTCCGCCGGCGCTTGGTCGGACGTTGGGAAGCCGATCTGCGAGCCACCTCGACTCGGATTAACACCGATGAAGCACAGCTCGGAACGGGGCGGGCGGAAGCAATCGTCGGTGAATTTGACCTTGCCCGGCAAATTGCCAGGGATGCCACCTTTAGGGTTTCTTACGAGAATTACCACCAGGTGACATCCGGTAGTGTTCCTATTTCGGAGAGGTACGATTTGAATTTGGTAACCGTCGAAATTGACTTCCGCCTTAAATCCATTGCGATTGGACATTAGTTGGGGAGCTTGGCTCGGCAGCCGCTTCACTAGCCCCAAGCAGTTGACCGTGATTCTACACAATGATTCGCGGAATTTTAATCGACGCTTCTTGATTTTGCTGAATTGTATTCATGCCAAGTGAAATAGGAGAGATAAGATGATCGCTGAGATTTTTCATTCAAAGAAACCGTCGAAAAGATCCCCGGGAAATGGGATGGCCTTTGGTTCCCACGTCAGGGCAGAGTCCGACACCGAGGATCGGGGATTTTCACTCGTATCGGAGGAGCTCTTCCGCAGGGTGTTGACCATTGAGCGCAAGCGGAGCGAGAGGTCCAGGCAGAGGTTTGTGCTCATGCTGCTTCACGTTGGCAAGGTCATCGACACGGGGCGAGGAAAAGCGATCCTCGAAGGATTTACGGAGGCTCTTTCCAATTCGGCGCGTGAGACGGATCTGCACGGTTGGTATGAAGACGGCTCGGTCATCGGAGTCATTTGCACGGAAATCGGCAGAGGCGATCTAGCTTCGATTCTGAGCGCCCTAAACTCCCGGATGAGAGCCGCCTTGCAGACCCGCTTGCAGCATGAGCAGATTGAATCGATCCATATCACCTTCCATGTGTTTCCTGATGACATGGAAGTTGGCAAGGGGGGCAGGTCGACGGACATCAGCCTTTATCCTGACCTTTTGACCAAGGACAATGCTTCCTCCGCTCATCGCTTGATCAAGAGACTCATCGATGTGGTGGGTAGCCTTCTTGCCCTTGTTCTCCTCTCTCCTCTTTTTGCAGTCATTGCCATTGCCATCAGGCTGACCTCAAAAGGGCCGATCCTGTTCAGACAGGACCGTGTGGGTCAGTACGGTCAACACTTTTCCTTCCTCAAGTTTCGTTCAATGTATTTCCAGAACGACGCGAGGATCCATCGAGACTACGTTCGCCGTCTCATTTCCGGAAAAGCTGTGACCAAGGGGGAGGAAAAGAGCGCCGCGGTCTACAAGCTGAAGAACGATCCCCGCATCACAGCGGTGGGCAGGTTTCTGCGCAAGACCAGTCTTGATGAACTGCCCCAATTCCTCAATGTGCTCAAAGGAGAGATGTCGATGGTGGGGCCACGTCCGCCCATTCCTTATGAGGTTGAGGTCTATGAAATATGGCATCGGCGGCGCTTCCTCGAAGCAAAACCCGGAATCACCGGTCTGTGGCAGGTGGAGGGCCGCAGCAGGACCAAGTTTGATGAGATGGTGCGGTTAGACCTGCGTTATGTGAAAACCTGGTCGCCGTGGCTGGACATCAAGATCCTGCTCCGCACTCCCGCCGCCGTCCTGAAGGGGAATGGAGCATATTGAACGTTGGTTAAACGACCTCGGGATTTGAGGTCAAAGGAGAAATTATGGTACGCATCGGCATCATTGGTTATGGATATTGGGGACCGCAAATCGTCAGGAACTTTCACACCCAGGAGGGCTGTGAGGTGGCAGTGGTGTGCGACAAGAGTGCCAATGCGCTTCGTCGCGTGAAGCAGGCCTACCCCAACATGCAAGTCTCTTCGGACGTGGAGGCGACCCTGGCGGCGCCCGACATCGACGCCATTGCCGTCATCACCCCGGTTTGGACGCACTTCGAGTTGGCCAAGGCGGCGCTCCTAAATGGCAAACACGTGTTTGTGGAAAAGCCCTTTACCTCCACCGCGGCGCAGTCCGAGGAATTAATTGAATTGGCGGAAAAGAAGAACCTGCGAACCATGGTGGACCACACCTTCCTTTTCACCGGCGCGGTTAAGAAGATCCGTCAATTGGTTGACGAGGGAGCGCTCGGAAAGCTCTTCTACTATGATTCGACCCGCGTAAATTTGGGCCTGTTCCAGCACGACGTCAATGTCATTTGGGATTTGGCTCCCCACGACCTTTCGATTATGGATTACCTGATCAAAGACAAGGTCGAAGCGATTGTGGCAACCGGCCAGAACCATTTGAATGGGCACGAGGATATGGCCTACATCACGATCTACTTCCAGAACAACATCATCGCCCACATCAATGTCAATTGGCTGTCACCCGTGAAGGTTCGCACGACTCTCATCGGGGGCGAAAAGAGGATGGTGGTGTGGAACGATCTGGAAGCTGATGAGAAGGTCAAAGTTTACGATAAGGGAGTCCATGTCACTAACCAGGAAGGTGTATATGACCTCTTGGTCCGCTACCGCTCGGGGGACATGTGGGCTCCGCGTGTGGAGCAGACGGAAGCCCTGAAGGCGGAGTGCGGTTACTTTATCGAATGCATTAAGAACAACACAACACCTTTTAATGACGGACGCGCGGGGCTCAAAGTTGTGAAAATGCTGGAGGCCGCGAATGAGTCCATCCGGGAGCGGGGGAGGCTTGTCCGCATATGAGTGAATTCCTGAGCATCGCCCCCGACGTCCGGCTGGGGAAAGGCGTCAAGCTTTCCAGCTTTATTAACCTCTACGGTTGCGAAATCGGAGATGAGACCAAGATTGGCGCATTCGTGGAAGTGCAGAAGAAAGCGAAAATCGGAAGCCGATGCAAGATTTCCAGCCATACCTTCATTTGCGAAGGGGTCACGATTGAGGATAACGTCTTTGTCGGGCACGGCGTGACGTTTATCAACGATTCTTACCCGCGTGCCGCCAACCCTGACGGATCCCTCCAAACCGAAGCTGATTGGAAAGTGGAAACGACCCTGGTCAAAAAAGGGGCGTCCATCGGCTCGGGTAGCACCATTCTTTCAAAAATAACCATCGGTGAAAATGCCATCGTAGGTGCGGGAAGTGTGGTTACGAAAGATGTGCCCGCCGGCGTAATCGTCGCAGGGAATCCGGCCCGGGTTTTACGAAAACTCAATCAAAAGAAAGCGGAGGTAGCATAGATGCAATCAAATCGTATTCCTTTTCTCGACCTCGTAACGCCTCATCAGGAGCTGAAGGAAGAGTTAGCGGGAGTGTTTGCCCACGCTCTTGATACAGCCGGCTTCATTGGTGGGCCGATGGTGGAGGACTTTGAGAAATCATTCGCCAAATTTTGCGATGCCCAGCATTGCGTGGGCGTAGGCAGCGGCACCGATGCCTTGCGGTTTGCCCTGATGGCCGCGGGCGTGGGCTCGGATGACGCCGTCGTCACCGTTCCCAACACCTTCATTGCAACCACCGAGGCGATTTCTCAATGTGGGGCACTGCCGCGCTTTGTCGATGTTGACGAGCAGACCTACCTCATGGATGTGAAAAAGCTCGCCGATTACCTGGCCTTGGAATGCAGCCAAAACAAAGCCAATGGCAAGCTGGTGGACAAGCAAACGGGCCGGGCCGTGAAGGCTATCATTCCTGTCCATCTCTACGGGCAAATGGCGGATATGGATGCCATCCTGGAGCTGGCCGCAAAGCACCAACTGATCGTCATTGAGGACGCCTGCCAGGCT
>JASHSC010000120.1 GCA_030036915.1 Terriglobia bacterium | reverse complement strand
TTTTGGGCATAGGGCGCCATGCTGTCCGTGCGATCAATATCAAAAAGCACGCCCGCAGATGCATACTGGCTGCCGCCGCCATTGAACGACGTGGGGCTGAGATTGATTGTAAAGGGAGGAAAGGCTTGTTTTCCCCAGATGAAGCCCGGTGTGATGCCGCCGTTAGGGGAAGGCTCATCGACTGTGCCATTCCAGCCTTGCACGAAATCACCCGGCGTGTTCAGACGGTCTCCGTTGCCCTGCGCGTAGAAAATCCCGTAAGAGGCGCGCAGCACCGTTTTGTCGTTCAGCCCATAGGCGATCCCGAGGCGCGGCCCGAGATTGCTCCAATAGAGGTTTTCCCCAGAGGGATCGGACGCACTCGCGACATGGAGTGCGCCGTCGAACCCGGTTGCGCCCGGATTGGCCAGCGCCTGGTCGATCCAGGACTTTTGGTTATAGCGCTGAGTTGCGGGAACAAAAAAGGGGGAATTGGCGGTGGGCGATGCTGTCGAGTCGCTCAAGTTGGGCCAACCCGCTCCATTACTAAAACACCAAAGGTTACTATTAATTGGTATTTTCGACGTCGACGTTGTCGGCATATTTGCACTACTCCTTTTCCTTCGCGCTGTGGCGCGCTGGGGGGGAATCTGGTTACGGCTGTGGCCCAAGCATCTAAAACCCTTTCGTAGCGATGCCCTGATCCTTACACCCGAGGGAAACTGCCGAGAAGTGCAAAGTATGATTTCGATTATTGACCCGATTATGGACTAGGCCCTGGTCGGGAGTATACACCCAACTGCCACTGAGACCAATTGCGAGAGATTTGCGAAGAGGTGGGGCAAATCACCCACCCCAATGCGGGAAATCCCCCACCCAGCCGCATCTGGGCCCGGGCGAGCGTTGCGCATTGCCCCCCGTAACCGGTTTTACGCTCTGTGAGTTACCTAGCGTTAAGTGTTCCAGCAGATAATTGACCTGAAATTTTTTGTTTTGGAGAGAAATCGGTGTCTATGGGCAAAAATGCGCAGGCAGGCGTGGCGTCCGGGGACGGGTTGAGGGGTGGGTCCGCGTGGGCGAAACTGCCTGTAGCGTGGCTGTCCCCAGACGCGCCCAGCCTGCGGCTGGGGTTCGATTTCTGGTCCGATCTGGTCGGACCATCGGACTTCAGAAACAACAAAGCCTACACATGCTGGCCTTCAAAGAGGCGAATCCGCGCCAAAAAAGATGTTAAAAATGAAGGAACCCCCTGATAAGTCCATGAAAAAAAGGATCGGGCGTAGAAATTACATCACTTGAGACCATCCTCCCGCTATTCCCATTTAAAGGCCACTTCGAGCCTGCTGCCCTGACATTTCCGGCCGGACCTTTCAAACGGCACGGGGTTCGCTATGCGCGAGTGAAAATTGATATAGTGTCCGCGCGCGCCGGCGTGGCCATCGCCAAGGTCAGCCGCGACGCCGCGCAATTCCCTTTCGGAGGCAAAGGGTGATCACAAAGTCTTCTGAAATTTCCCGCCCCGACCGCCGGCGATTCCTCGGTCAGGGAATGCTAGGCGCGATTGGCGCGGCCTCCGGCCCCTTAGTGGCGAGCGGAAAGGCCGCGTCCGGCGCCCCTCGCTCCGCCGGGCACTTCGAGCTGAATGAGGTCACCCTTCCGGACCTCGCCGCGGGCCTGAAGTCTGGCGAATTCACGGCACGCTCACTTGCCCGGAAGTATCTTGGGCGCATTCACAAGTTTGACAAGTGGGTTCACGCGGTCATCGAACTAAATCCCGACGCCCTGGCCATCGCCGATCAGATGGACCGCGAGCGCAAATCCGGCAAGGTGCGCGGGCCTCTGCACGGCATCCCGGTGCTCATCAAGGACAATATTGCCACGCGCGACCGCATGCAAACTACCGCAGGGTCGCTGGCGCTGGTGAGCTCCGTGCCGCCGAAGGATTCCTTCGTGGCGAAGCAACTGCGCGATGCCGGCGCGGTAATCCTGGGAAAATCCAATTTGAGCGAGTGGGCCAACATCCGCTCGTCGAATTCCACCAGCGGCTGGAGCGGGCGGGGCGGCTTGACGCACAACCCTTATGCGCTGGACCGCAACCCGAGCGGCTCCAGCTCCGGCTCGGGCGCCGCCGTGGCCGCGAACTTCTGCGCCATCGCCATCGGGACGGAGACCAACGGCTCGATCATCTCACCCTCGAATGCCAATGGTCTGGTGGGCATCAAGCCGACGGTAGGATTGGTGAGCCGCGCCGGCATTATTCCCATCTCCCACAGCCAGGACACTGCCGGACCCATGGCGCGCACCGTCACCGACACCGCGATTTTGCTGGGAGCATTGACCGGCACGGACCCGGACGATCCCGCTACTTCCGCCACTCCGAATCCGGCTGTGCCCCGGCGGGTGTATACCGACTACACGCAGTTCCTTGACCCCAAGGGCCTGGCAGGCGCGCGCCTGGGCGTGATGCGGAAGCGATTTGGCCTCATTGACGCGGTGGACGGCCTGATGGAGCAGGGCCTAAGCGTCCTGAAGAGCCAGGGCGCCGTGCTGACTGATCCCGCCGACATTGCCACCATGGATCAGATCGGCCCGGCGGAAGGGTTGGTGCTGCAATATGAGCTCAAGGCCGACCTGAATGCCTACCTCGAGTGGCTCGGCCCGCAGGCTCCCGTGCATTCG
>JASHSC010000011.1 GCA_030036915.1 Terriglobia bacterium | reverse complement strand
ATGCTGGCGAGATACCCGTTACTTCTTTTTCGTCGTTGTAATAATTGCCGTAGTGGTGATGCCGGTCGCGGCAATTATATCAAGGGGGAGCGGACTCGTAGAGGAGTTCGGTGCAAAGAACGCTCTGTCGACATTGGGATTGCTGGGAATGGGCGCGTCCCTCGGGCTGGGCGCGTTGATGGCAAGCGAAGAGTTCGCCCAGGAGACCATCCGCTTTCTGTTTACGCGGCCGCGCAAACGCCCCGACTTTGTTTGGATGGGCTGGGTCGTGGGATGTATTGAATTTTTGCTGATTGTCCGCATCAACATGTGCGCCGGCTGGGTCACCCTGGCGCGCTTTCACGTTCGCTGACGGCAGTGTTGGGAAGTGGATTAAAGGGCCTGGGCGCAAGCATGGCTTATATATTGGGCTGGCCCTTTTTCGCGCTCGCCCTTGAAGTGAAGTGGAAAATCCATTGCCCGTTCCCACCGAGCGGTTGTGGACTTTGCCCATCGCCGCCAGCCATGCGATTTGGATAGCAACTGCATTGCTCTTTGTCGTATTCGCGCAGGTCGCCATCGAGCGGTGGGAGTGGTGACTTTAATAATCCCCCTCCCACAATTGTCCTGTTGCCGCATAGTTGTTGCAGACTCGCCAATTTCGCTTATACTTTCCGCGCCGGGGCGCTCAAACACTCTTAGCGGACGACAGCGGCGGCTTGAACAATTTCCCAAGCCGGAACAATGGAGTGTGCAGTGTGACCATGGAGGGAAGCATGAGCAAACCGAGAATTTCGAGCACGGTTTATTTCATTTGTTTATTCTTCGCGGCAGGAGCGATCAATTCGCCCGCTCAAACGCTCACGAATCTAATCAGCTTCAATTGGAACGATGGAGCGAATCCCGCTTATGGATCGCTCATGCAGGCGAGCGACGGCAACATTTATGGCACAACACGAGCCGGTGGATCTTTGGCGGGTGGAGACTGCGGCTCAGGCGGCTGCGGCACGATTTTCAAGATCACGCCCGATGGCACCTTGACTACTTTTTATATTTTTTGTTCCCTCGCGAACTGCATCGATGGCGCAGTTCCTCAGGCAGGGCTGATTCAGGCCACGGACGGGAGCTTGTACGGCACAACCTATGAGGGCGGTGCAGACGGCTATGGAACAGTCTTCAAAATCACTTTGGCGGGAACGCTGACGACGCTCTACAACTTCAGTTTTTGCGCCAACGAGTGCCAGGATTATCCCGCCAATCCCAATTCCGACTTGGTCCAAGCCACCAACGGGAATTTTTACGGCACAACCGTCTATGGCGGGGGCAGCAATGCAGGCACGGTCTATGAGATCACGCCCGCGGGTGTGCTCACAGCGCTTTACAGCTTTTGCTCGCTCGCAAACTGCATTGACGGCGCCAATCCGGTGGCCGGCCTGATTCAAACTGCCAGCGGGAGCCTCTACGGAACCACCCAGTATGGCGGGGCGGGCGGCAGTTGTGTGGGCAGTTGTGGCACGGTCTTTGAGATCACACCGTCGGGCGCGTTCGCCGTCGTCCACAGTTTTGATAGCGCAGATGGCGGCAACCCACTCGACGGATTGCTGCAAGCCTCCAACGGCGACCTTTATGGAACCACCTTCGGAGGGGGAGCAAACAGCAGCGGCACAGTCTTCGTCATCAATCCCGAAGGCGTCCTGTCCACGGTCTACAATTTTTGCGCACAAACCTTCTGCACGGATGGCGCCAGCCCTTATGGCGGCTTGATTCAAGGCACCGATGGCGACTTTTACGGGACCACCTATTACGGGGGAGATTACGGCCAGGGCTCGGTTTTCCGGCTGACTCCCGGGGGGGCGGTCACCACTCTACTGAGCTTCGATGGGACGAATGGGGCATATCCCTACGCAGGGCTGTTGCAAGCGCGCAACGGCGACCTTTATGGAACGGCCATCAGCGGCGGAGCCGACACCTATGGCACAGTCTTCGGTCTGTCCGCTCCACCCATCGTCTATGCCTGTCCAGGAGAGCAGGTTTGTCCGCCCCTTCCGGGCATATCACTGCCACCGTCCGGGGTAAGCCCCGGGCTGAAAGTGAAACCCGAGACCATTGTGAAACCCAAGACCATAATCAGAGTTGATCGCCAGTGAGACCGCATTCCAAACGCTGGGCTGCCTGGCGTTGTAGGAAATCGCCATATTCCATATCGCTCAGGATGACTCAAGTGAGTCTTTCCCGAAAATCACCGATCAGGTGCGGAATTTCACTCACTTAGCTGCTTGCGCAACCCGGCCTCAAGCCAGCAGAGGGCTACTACAAAGTGCCACAATAGCGCCTGGCGGCCTCGACGCGTTCGAGCGCGATGCTCCGCTATGTTCCAGGATGGAAAGGATTTATTCCATTCTCACGCTTTTTCTCAAAATTCTCGGCATAAATAGCCTAGATTGATGGCAGAGAAATTGCAGAAGGGAGGGATGGGGAATTGTGATTGGGTGGCATTAGGCGTTGGATCGGGCGGGATAAGGGACAAGGGGCAGTTGAAATCGCCAACGAGAAGGGGCAATTTCAGCACCTTTCATCTGATTTCAGATTCAACCATTTCCGTCAACTGTGGCAAGTTACCAGAACGCTCACCGTACTTATTTGAGGAAGCGCCTGGGGGGCTTTCTACGGCGTAATGAAACGCCGATAAACGACTATGCTTATGAAAGGAAATGGCTTCAGCAAACATCGCAAAGAGGTGGTCGAAGTTGAAAATATCTAAGTCACTGGCAGGACGGATGTTAGCTGCGAAACTTCACGCTCCACCCCCGGATTCGCGCATGGTCCACCCATAGCACCCGGCGCATGCGCTATTCGAAATTGAGGTGCATCCGGGGATATGTATGAAAACAAAGGAGCAGAAAATTCGAAGGTCGAAAATTTACGATGAGAGGCACACTGCCTGCTGCTTTCTGCCTACTGCCTCCCTGATCGATGGAGCGACCATGCGCGCAACCCCTTTCAGAAAAAGCTCGAACCACAGAGGGCACGGAGGCTCACAGAGAAATCCCGCTCCGTGAGTTCTAGCGTTTACCAAATTCCGGCCGCCGATGGCCCCCGTGAGGTGCAGCAAACAGCTTAGCGGAGGCATATTAACCCATACGCAGGGGAGCGACGCTGATCGACTATGCAAAGTATAGTATTTCTTTAGAAATAATCCACTGCCTATTGTGGTGTGCTAAATTTCGAAGCACCCGCACAACTCTCCACGCGGTCATGTGTTCGATATAATGTGGCAAGTATGGCCATAGGGTCTGACCTGGAGTTGATGCTGCGGGTCCGTGCCGGGGATGCGGCATCTTTTGAGGTGCTCCTGCGCCGCTACCGTCTCCCCATGGTCAATTTCTTTCGCCGCATGGTGCGCGATCAGGCTTTGGCGGAGGATTTGGCTCAGGAAGTATTCCTGCGGATTTACAAATCGCGTGAACGCTATCAACCCGAAGCGCGATTTACGACCTGGCTGTATCGAATTGCCACCAATCTTGCGCTCAATGCGATTCGGGACCGCAAGGACGAGGTTTCGGACGCATCGAGCGACGAATCGGGCGCCAGCACGATTCTTGATCGGTTCGTCGATCCCCACCCGACGGTGGAACAAAGGCTGATCCAGGGGGACCGCGAACGCATAATCCGACAGGCAGTTGAGGGCCTGTCGGACAACCAGCGAATGGCCGTGATCCTGCACAAGTACCAGGACGTGGATTACCGCCAGATCGCGGGAATTTTGGGCGTCTCGGAAAGCGCCGTAAAATCACTACTCTTTCGAGCTTACGAAACGCTGCGAGTGCGCCTGGAGCCGTTGCTCCGGGAGGGTACGATATGAAATGTCTTGATGATGAAACTTTAAGTCACTATGCTTACGACCTTACGGATGAAACTGAGGCTTCCCAAGTGCGGGCGCACCTGGGTGAATGCCCCCGCTGCCGGGTGTTTGTGGAACAGCACGAGCGGTTGGATGCCGTGCTGGACGAATGGAAGTTTGCAGATCCCACGCCGGGCTTTGATGCGCGCGTACGCCAGGCTGTGGAGGCCGCGCAAGCCCGGCGGGAGCGCTGGGGTCTGTGGGGACTTGGCTGGGCTCGCGCGCTGGCGGCGGCTTCGGTAGTGGTATTGGTTGCTGCGGGAAGCATTTGGTTCGCTCAACGCCATCATCGCAGCGCCCATCCTCCAGAGGTTGCTGCGCGGCAGCCCCAGCAGGCGCCCGAGCAGCGGGTTCCCGGGCCCTCCGCGAAGGTTCAAAAACCGAGCCTGACGGCCCACGCGGGCAGGCGGCCGGCGGAGATTGCTCACCAAGGTGCAGTGGCGAGCGATATCTCAAGCGATGACCAGGATGACCTGGGGATCGAAGACTATGACGTGGCCGCGAATTTCGATCTACTCTCGGAAATGCCCAAGACGGAACCACGGAGCGGCAACTGATTCTGTGGCACGTGCTTCTTTTTCCCCAGGGCGGAGTTTACAACTGTGCGGCGGTCCGATTCGAATCCTGCTGCTCTCTCTTATATTTCTGCCTTCCCAAATGCCGGCTCGCGGTGAGAAGCAAGGATCAAAAGCACCTGACGATGTACGACCGGCGGCTCCCCCGGCGGGGGCGAAGGGAGAGAATCGGGGTACCGAAAGGAATGGGCAGAAGCCGCCACCCCGGCCGGGCGCCATTTTTCGCCGCTTGCGGGAATTACCTCCCGAACAGCAGCGGCACTTCATGGCGAATAATCCCCAGTTCCAGCGGCTTTCCCCCGAGGATCGGCAACTGGTTCGCCAGCGCTTGCGGGAATGGAACGCCAAGACTCCCCAGGAAAAGGAGACCATTCGCGACCGCGAAGAGATTTTGCAGTCGCTTTCTCCCGACCAGCGGAAAAATGCCCGTACATTGTTCTTTGAGTACCGCGATTTGCCTCCCGGTCGCCGTCAGGCTGTGACGGTGGCCTTCCGCCATCTGCGAGACCTGCCGCCCGACCAGCGACAGGGCTTCCTCGATAGCCAACGGGTTCGCGAGCAGTTCTCGCCCCACGAGCGCGGTATTTTGGAGGGGCTGAACAAACTTCTTCCCGGTTCCCATCCACCTGATGCCAACGATCCTGAGGAATAGGTCGCGCTAGTCTCAGCCGGACCAAGGCAGATTTGGTGGATTACAAAATGTAATATATGATATTTGGAAGTTTTTGAGGGATCTCCAAAATCTATCCCTTCGTTGGATCCCCGCCGGCTCATAACCGACAGCAATTAATGAATTTAATATCACGTATAAATCCTTTCAATAGTGCAGAGAATGGATTGCAGCGTGCTGCAAACCTATTGACGTAGAAGCCCGGCACGTTGCTTGGCATCATTGCTCGCAAGACTTTAATTCCAAAGTTTGTCCCAAGTGGAACCGAGGCACCGCAAATTATTGAGCGGAGGGAAATCTTAATGGCACTAAATTGCAATTCACCGTGTGTCCTTTCAAGTTTGCGCTCCAGGGTCGCAATTCTTTTGCTGGCTTTGGCTGTGGTTTGGGGGTTTCAGGTAAACGCCGCCCTTTTCGCTCAGACCGCAACGGCCACATTGACGGGGCTGGTTCAGGATCAGTCTGGAGCGGTGGTGCCCAGCGTCAAGTTGACGCTCAAGAACACTGCAACAGAGACTTCCAAATCCACCAATTCTGGAAGTGACGGATACTACACGTTCTCATACCTCCTTCCGGGGACTTATGAGCTCACCGTCGAGCACCCCGGATTTGAAACCCTGGTGCGCAAGGACATCCACTTAGAGGTCCAGGAAACAGTTCGTCTGGATCTGGCCCTGCAACTGGGGGCAACGACGCAACAGGTGACAGTTACTTCCGCAGCCCCGATTTTGCAGCAGGAGACATCTTCCATCAGCCAGTTGGTGACTCAAAATACCGTCTCGGATTTGCCGCTCCTTGGGCGCAATCCCTATTCTCTGGTCAACATCGTACCCGGAGTTTTTACCCCGGCATCTTACAACGCCCTCCCCGTCGACGTGATTTCCCAAACCTACGTGGTTATCAACGGGGCGCGGGCCGGCCAGAATGAGTATTTGCTGGATGGAGTTACGAACACGAATCCCGGCAATTCCGGCCCAACGGTATTTCCCTCAGTTGATTCGGTGCAGGAGTACCGGGTCATGACCAACAACTATGCGGCGGAGTACGGGCGTGCCGCCGGCGGGATTTTCAATGTAGCGACAAAGTATGGAACCAACGCGCTACACGGAGACGCATACGACTACGTTCGCAACACCGCATTTGATGCCAACGACTTTTTTTCCAACCGGGCGGGATTACCCGTTGCAGCTTTCCACTTTAACCAGTTTGGGGGAACGTTGGGCGGGCCCATCCGCAAGGACAAAACCTTCTTTTTCGGGAGCTATGAGGGAGTCCGGCAAGTGCAGGGCGACACTTTTAACTCCACGGTCCCCACGGCCATGGAAGCGCAAGGAAACTTCAGCGCGGTCTCGCAAACAATCTATAACCCGTTCAGCACCACTCAGAACGCGTCGGGCCAGTACGTGCGCACGGCTTTTACGGGCAATATCATTCCTACGGCGATGATCAATCCCACTGCCATGGCGCTCATGCAGTTCTACCCCGCTCCCAACAGCGGAACCAACGGCTTTACATCCTCCAATCCCTACCGTGTTCGGAAGGATGATTTCTCCGTGCGCGTAGACCATACCATGAGTGACAAGCAGCGTGCCTTCGTGGAATTCTTCTACGATAAAACTCCGCGTGTGTTCCCTAACGTCTATAACGACCCCGCCTCGCCGACGTATGGCCCGCAGACCTTTCAGCGCCGGGGCGCTGTTTTGAGCGATACCTATGCCATCAACCCGACGACGGTCTTTAACTTTGAGTATGGCTGGAATCGCCTGACCAATATTCGTTATGCCTTCGCGGCAGGCTACAACCTGAGTCAACTGGATTTCGCCCAAAGTTTTATCTCGGGTTTGACGCAGGATTCCATCCCCACGATGAACATTGCGGGATTTAACGCCATCTCCACAACTGTATCCAATACTTCTTTGACCGGACAGGCCTTCGGCAATACAACGCTCATCCGCTTTGGAATTGATTCCCACGTTTGGCAAGGAACTCTCACCAAGACCCTGGGCCGTCATACCATGAAGTTTGGCGGGACTTTCAATCTGCTTCGCCAAAATGCCCAGCAGAATCCCGACACGAACGGATTTACTTTCACCGCCGCGTTTACCCAAGGTCCTATTGCCACGACCGCCAGCGCCACGGCCGGTAATGCCCTCGCCTCTTTCCTTTTGGGCACCGCGGCGAGCGGAACGGTTACCGCCAACCCCGCCCTGGCTCTCCAGTCAATCTACTATGCTTTTTATGCGCAGGATGACATCAAGGTGACCTCGAGGCTCACCCTGAACCTGGGCCTTCGCTATGAATACGAATCACCCTTAACGGATCGTTTCAATCAATTGACGAATTTCAACTTTCAGGCAACTCCTCCCCTCAGCGACCCTGGGGTGACGCTGCAAGGGGCGCTCAGCTTTGTGGGCGTGAATGGAGTCCCGCGAGGACAATGGAATCCTTCGCGAGACAATATCGGTCCGAGGGCGGGATTTGCATACTCCCTCAATCAGAAAACGGTGATTCGAGGCGGTGCAGGCATGTTCTACGCGCCCGGCTTCACCGGCGATAACTGGACTTCCACAACGGGCTTCGCAGCCACCAATACCTTCGTCGGCTCACTCAATACGGTGACTCCTTACAATTTGCTGAACAATCCATATCCCTCGGGGCTTACCCAGGCAGTGGGCAGCTCGGAGGGCGCTGCTACGGATTTGGGCCAAGCCATTATCTTTGGGGACCGGAACTTCAAGGTTCCCACCAACGGGGCGTGGAATCTCCAAATCCAGAGAGAACTGCCTAGCCAAATTATGGTGGCGGTCGCTTATGTGGGCGGGCGAGGGTGGCATGAGTACCAAGGCCTGCAATTCAATCAACTCCCAGACAGCGACTTGTCGCAGGGCAGCGCCTTGTTGAAACTGGTCACCAATCCCTTTTACGGCCAGATCACCTCAGGCGCTCTCAGCTCGGCCACGATTTCCCAGGCCCAATTGGACCTGCCTTATCCGCAGTTCCAATCTTTAACCACCAACTATTCCACTTGGGGCTCGTCTGATTACAATGCTTTGCAGATCAGCGCGGAACGGAGACTTTCACACGGATTCAGCCTCACGGGATCTTATACCTGGTCAAGGCTGATGGATAACAACACTGGAGACTTCTCCGGCCAGACCTTGGGGGCGACGAGCTACCAGGACTATTACAACCTGCGCAACGAATGGTCGGTTTCCGCCCTGGACGTGCCGCGGCGCTTTGTGGTTGCCTACCGCTGGGAGCTCCCGGCGGGAGCGGGGAGGAAATTTTTCCAGACAGGAACCATGGCCAAGGTCCTGGGCGGCTGGCAGGCGGAAGGCATAACTTCCGTTCAAACCGGCGAACCTCTCGGCATTTCGGATTCAACTAATTCCAGTGACTCAACGAACGCCGCGGGCCAGCGCCCCAACTGGAATGGCACGAACCCGACCCTCTCCAACCCCACCATCGCGGAGTGGTTCAATACGTCGGTCTTTACACAGCCGGCGACCTTCACCTTTGGCGATGCACCCCGAACCTTCGGGACTCTCCATGCCTCCCCTCTTCGAAACTTCGACTTCTCGATGATCAAGAATACCCATCTGACGGAACGGTTTTCGCTGCAATATCGCTGCGAGTTTTTTAACCTCTTCAACACAGTTCAATTCAACCCGCCCGGTACGTCGTATGGCGCGACGACGACGTTTGGGATTGTGTCCGGCCAGCAAAACAACGCCCGCATTATTCAGATGGCGCTGAAACTCTACTTCTAATATGTCGATGCCCGGATTCCGCAGACTTTCCGTCTACGCAGCCGCCACTCTCGCCGCGGTTCTGGTGATTGTCCCGCGGCGAAATCGTTCCGAGCCGCTTCAATCGCCCGGCTCCATGCCGGACAAGACCTTCAGCTTCCGCATCATTTTTGGGGACCGGCAGGAGCACCCGGAAGACTATTCGGGGTCCGTTACACTCGATCAGGGCAAAGTGCTGCAAGTGTCGCCTTGGCGGTTTTTCGAGGACGATGAAGTGAAAGCTGATGGAAGCTGGGTGCTGCACACTAAACGCGTGCATTTTGAAAACCAGCCGCGCGCCTATTTTGATCCGGTTTCTTCTGTGGGGATCTTGAATGTTGTGCCGGCGGGAGTGACGATAACTGTGGATGCCCCGCCCTCCGCCACCGCGCAGGTGCGAACGACGCAGGGAGATTTTCGATTCGCCTTGCCGGATCTCGACGGCGCGCACATCCTTTCCTTCCGTGATGGCGATGTGTTGGTGAAACGCACGCCCACGCCTGAGCAGATATCACCCTCCCCCGAGGGCCCGAATCTCGTGGAGCACGATTATCCCTCGATCTGCGTCACGCGCCACGGCGTGGTTTGGATCGCCTGGCAGGCTTATCAGGACCGTGGCGACCACGTCTACGCGCGATACTCCACAACGACGGGCTGGTCAGAGCCCATACGGCTGACGGAGGAGAAAGGCGATGTGTATAAGACGGCCGTGGCAGAAGATTCGGCGGGGCGAATTTGGGTGGTTTGGTCGGAGAGGACCGGCGAGGATTGGGACCTCTACGCGCGCCGGTTCGACGGTAAGAAGTGGACGTCGCGCCAAAAGCTGACCCAAACGGATCACCCCAATTTCTTCCATAAGTTCGTCACCGACCTCAGCGGTGCGCTTCACCTGGTGTGGATTGGCTACCGCGAGAGCCAGTCGAACGTGCTGGTAAGCACCTTGCACGGCGATGATTGGTCGAAGCCCATGGAGATCAGCGGGCCGAGCGCTTGGATGCCCGATGCGGCGGGCGATGCGAACGGCAATCTCTACGTCGCGTGGGACAGTTATCGAACGGGGAATTACAACATCTTCTTCCGTAAGATCAACGCGGATGGATCGATGGACGCGATTCAACAGGTGACGCACTCGGGAAGATTTCATGCTCACACGTCCCTGGCGATTGACCGCGCGGGGCGCGTTTGGCTGGCCTGGGACGAATCCGGTGATAATTGGGGCAAAGACTGGAACCGCGACCAAACCTTCCGAGGCACGCAGCTTTATGCCGATCGCGAGCCGCGCGTAGCGGTTCTCGAAAACGGTGTGTGGGAGCAGCCCTTGGGGGACATCAACGCCGCCGTTCCCCGGCGCTACAACGAAATCGTTGAGCAACCGCGACTGGCTTGCGATTCACAAGGCCGCGTCTGGGCCAGCCTGCAAATCCGCACCGGAACCAACGTCACGAGGGCAGACCATTTTGCCGGCAACGGCCACTGGGAACGCTTCCTGACGAGTTATGAAGGCGACCATTGGAACGACCTGATGCCGATTCCCGACAGCAATTTGCGGCCCGACGGAACGTTCCAAATCGTTCCGAGCCTGAAGGGAGTCTGGATGGCCTGGTTGAATGATAACAAGCCGTTCATGCCGCCCCGGCCTCACACAGTCGAACCTGCCGGCCCCCATCGCTCCGGCGTCGCGGAGGTTGACGCCGCGCCCTTTGCTTCTGACGCTCTCGTGCCGTCGCCGCAATTCGCGGAATTCAGCGACCGATTTTCACAATCCATTCCGGTGCACCCCCATGAGCGCGAGGACGTGGAACGCATTCGCGCCTATCGTCTCTCATTGGATGGCACGCCGCTGCGCATTCTGCGCGGTGATTTTCACCGGCACACGGAGATTTCTCCCGACGGCGCGGGCGATGGGTCCGTGGAGGATTACTTCCGTTACATGATGGACGCCGCATCCATGGATACGGGAATCATTTCCGACCACAACGAGGGAATGGATAACGAGTACACGTGGTGGAGGACCGAAAAGGCTATCGACCTCTTTCACATCAAGGACTACTACACGCCGCTGTTTGGATATGAGCGCAGCGTGCCTTACCCCAACGGCCACCGCAACGTGGTTTTTGCCGAGCGCGGCACGCGCACACTCCCCATCAGTGCTGACGAAAGGGATGGGAAGGTGAACAGCGGCCCGATTCTGTATCCTTACTTGAAACAGCATCGCGGAATCTGCATGCCGCATTCCATGGCCACCGAACAAGGAACGGATTACCGCGATCATGACCCTGAAGTGGAGCCTTTGGTGGAAATCTACCAGGGCCTGCACGCGAGTTATGAATATGAAGGCGCGCCGCGGGCGGAGAGCGCCGACTATCAGATTCAGAACGTCCACGGTAAATACGAGCCGGCGGGTTTTTACTGGAATGGACTGAGGAAAGGCTACCGGCTGGGGACGGAATCGAGCTCCGACCATATCTCGACCCACAGCTCCTACACGATGATCTACACACCGTCGACAGACCGTACCGACATTGTCGAGAGCATGCGCAAACGCCACGCCTACGGCGCAACGGACAACATCATCGTGGATTTTGAGGCGGTGGACTCGCAGGGGCACACGTACATGATGGGCGATGCGTTCACCGCCGCGGGCGCCCCGCGCCTGAAAGTCAAGATTCGCGGGACGGACGTGCTGGAGCAAGTTGATATCGTAAAGGACGGCAAGTTTGTTTTCACGTCTTCCCCTCATACGCAGGACGCGGAGTTCACCTACGTTGACAATCAACCAACTCCCGGCGAAAGCTGGTACTACGTGCGCGTCATGCAGAGGGACCGCAACCTAGCGTGGTCAAGCCCGATTTGGGTGACGTACACGAATCCCTGATTGGTGTTCGAAGCGACACGTAGGGGCAGGCCTCGCGCC
>JASHSC010000119.1 GCA_030036915.1 Terriglobia bacterium | reverse complement strand
CAACGTCTCGACTGCTCCCGCCCAACCGGCCGCATCCCCCGAGAGTGCGACGGTTCCCAAACCTGCCGCCACGGGACCTGATTTCCAGGCACTTGTCCGTGAGGCGAACCAGCACTATGAACGCGCCCTTCAACTCGAACGACAGGGTGATTGGGCGGGATACGGCGATGAAATCAAGAAGTTGGGTGAGGTGCTGAATAAATTGGCGGCGATTCAGCATTGAGACCGACACTCACTATGCAAAGGGTATTGGCCATCCCGCTGGAGGAAGTCAGCGTGCATTTCGCCCTGAATGCTCGCCAGGATGTGAAGGTGGTAGCGCCGGAAATCCTCGCGGGTGAGTTGATCGCCAGGCTCACAGCCGCCGGCCGGGCATTGAAGCCGGAGAAACCCCTCGAGCGAATTGAATGGCGCCACGCGGCGAGCGATGTTCCGAACGGGCTATGTGAATCACGGGAATTTGCGGCAGGGCTTGCGGAAAATTCCCTCGGCCCTTTCGCACTCTGCTTCGCCAACGAGAAAGGGCCGCAGGACGCGCACTACCACCCCCATCACCTTGAGGTCTACTTCTCCGAACATGCGCTTGAGGCGGAATACCGCAACGACGCGAACTCACCCGTGGAGCGTGTAACCTTGAAAAAAGGCGGAGTGTTGATCTTCGCGGCTGGCGTGGTTCACCGCGCCCGCCTAGGCGGCATGACGATGGTAATTGAAATCCCCGCCGTGAAGGACGACAAGGTCGTCATTGAATTGTAAGGCTTAAGGAACGGCCCGCAGGCTTCTGCTTACCGCTTTCCATGCAACTCGCACGCCTGACCCGCGCCCGACGGGTCCACAGCATTGGCGCCTTCCTCGATGTACTGAATAATTCCGTTCCTGTCGATCACGAACGTGACGCGATTGGCAAAGAGGTGCGTGAAATTCAGAACTCCGTAGGCTTTGGCAACACGCTTATCGGTGTCGCAGAGCAGCGGAAAGGTCGCGCCCGTCTCCGCAGCAAATTTGCGATTCCTTTTCTGGCTGTCGAGGCTGATTCCCAGCACCTGCACGCCCGCAGCTTCAAACCTGGCGATATCAACCTGATACGCTTTGATCTCCTTCGCGCAACCGGGCGTGGAGGCGCGAATATAAAACGCCAGCACCACGGATTTCCTGCCGAGGAAGTCGGTCAACTTTACGAGATCGCCGTTCTGGTCCGGCAGCGAGAATTCCGGGGCGCGGTCGCCGACTTTTAGATTCGGGGATGTACTGAATAAAGGCATGAGAGGAAGGGAATGGGTGATTGTCGATTATCCGCGATGGACCACAAACCACCAATCCCCAGAGCGCCGGATTCTTATTGCTGCGATTCATGCTCCAAGATGCTGCACGCCGCGCGAGGGTTATTGGGATCCAAGGCGTCCTTGTAGAAATTTCTCCTTTCCCGCGCTTGCTGGCAATTATACGCCCAAAATTGGAGTGACGAAACTCCATGGCCGCACCTAATTCCGGCCAGCGTCGTGTTAGAATTCCTTGCCATGAGCTTGCGCGACCGCCTTCGAAGCCTGTTCCGGTTGTTTCTCCTCTTCACTGTGCTGGTCGCTGTGGGATTGCTGAGCGCCATCACCACTATCCGCCTCACTATTCACGGCCGCCAGGAGAACATGCCGAAGCTGGTGGGAGTCTCATTGGAATCCGCTCAGCGGACCACCGCCAGCTTGGGCCTGGAGCTCAGAGTCGAAGACAAGATCTACAGCACACAATATCCCGTAAATGCAATTGCGCAGCAGATGCCTCCGCCCGGCACCCCCTTGAAGATGGGGCAGCACGTGCATGTGCTCGTCAGCCTGGGGCCGCCGCAATTGACCGTGCCCAACCTGGTGGGAGATAGCATGCGTGCCGCTCGAATCACGGTCATTCAGCGTGGCCTGACCGTTGGCGACGTCGCCGTCCTCCCGTGGCCGGGCGATGCGGACCAGGTTGTCGCGCAGGATCCCGCTCCTGCAACTTCTGAGGTGCGCACTCCGACCGTGAATTTGTTGATTTCCGCCGGTCAGGAGACTCCCGCCTTTCTCTGTCCTCGTTTCATTGGGGAACCCATCGCCAATGTTCGCCAGCTTCTGGATAAAAACGGTTTCAAAATCGGCGATGTCACCGCCGTCGCTGTCAACGGAAGTCCCCAGGGAATCATCCTCACGCAATCTCCGCCGGCAGGAAGCAAAATCGGCCAGGATGCAGTCTTCACTTTCCAAATCACGCAGTAGCTCTGAGGTGGGAAATCAATGCGAGAGGGCCTGCGCCAGATCCGTGCTCAGGGTTGATGGGCACCAGTAATTTTCCGTGTACGCGATCACAGTTCTGTGCCCTCGGCGTGAGTTGCGTAAGGGCGGTCCTTGTGGTCCCCCTGGGGCAACCGGAGGGTCGCCCCTACGAAGTGCCTGCGTGGTCCAAATTTTTCACATCCCCGTCTGCCTGTGCTAGATTATGGGGAGTTTGCCTCGTCGATACTCGATTCGCACCCGCATGGAAGGTGAGAGCAGGAGGGGGTTCGTACTCGCAAGCTGAAATTTCCCTGACGCGACGTTCGGATTTCGCGGCAGGGCGGCGAGGTGATAGTCCGGGTTGAAGAGGAATGCGTATGGCAAGCGCTTGCCCACGCTGCGGCGCTACAAAAACCGAATCCGTTCGTCATGGATTCGTTTACGATACGTTCAGCATGTTGGGCTATCGCCTGCGCCGCTGCTCATCGTGCAATCGCTGGCGGGTCTTTAAGCGCAGTGCTTCGACGGGACGCCGCGTGGATGAGATGACGGTGGAAGAACTTCGCGAAAAGTTTAATCAAGAGATCGCCAAAACCTTAAGAAAGCCTCCTGTTAGTGCAGAGACTTCTGCCCAAGAAATGACTCAAGAATCTCAGGACGAGAGCGCGCCCGCTGAGGGACAGGGAAGACCGGCGAGCCAAAAGCCGGAGGCGGACGATGCGGTTGACGACTATCGCCTGTGCCCAAAATGCGGAAGTTCGAATTATCACCGGTCACGCCGGCGTTGGTATGAAAAATTGGTAAAGAGCCGCAGAATGGCTCGCTGCATGAGATGCAACCATCGCTTCCCCTATCCTCGTTAGGGCGCGGGGACATTATCCCGATTCTGTTTTTCCCGATTGCGAAATCCCGCTGCTAGGCAAAACCCTGCGAAACATGATACATGTTTCCGATGACCGTTGCCCCCGTAACGCGCCGAATCGCACAAGCATCCGGAATTGTGATGGCAAGCGTGCTGGCCAGCCGCATTCTTGGCCTCCTGCGAGATTGGACGATTGCTCACCAGATCGGCTCCAATGCCGCCACTGATGCTTTTGTGGCCGCTTTCACATTACCGGACTTCCTGAATTATCTCGTCGCGGGCGGCTCGCTCAGCATTACTTTCATTCCCGTGTTTACCAAATTCGTTGCGGAGAACCGCGAGGATGAAGGCTGGCACGTTTTTTCCACGGTGGTCACTTCCATGGGCATCCTGCTCGCGGCCCTGGTGCTGGTGGGCGAATTCTATGCCCCCCAACTGGTGAGCCACTTGATTTCGCCCGGCTTCAGCTCTGGGGAAAAGTCGCGCACTATTTTCCTGACACGCCTGATGTTGCCCGCTCAGATATGTTTTTTCCTAGGTAGCATTTTGAGCGCCGTCCAATATGCCAAGGGTCAATTCGTTGTGCCCTCGCTCGCGCCGATAATCTACAACCTCGGAATCATCCTGGGTGGCGTCCTGCTTTCTCCCCGGATGGGAATAACCGGATTTGCAGTGGGAGTTCTGGCGGGCGCGTTGGCTGGGAATTTCCTGCTTCAGGTTTATGGCGCACGACGCGCCGGCGCCAGCTTCTCTCCTAACCTGAATATTCGTCACCCGGGATACTGGCTGTTCGTGAAACTCTCCGTCCCCATCATGCTGGCGCTTTCACTGGTCTTCACGGATGACTGGATCATCCGCCACCTCGGATCATATCTGGTCAAGGGATCGATCTCCTGGCTGTA
>JASHSC010000118.1 GCA_030036915.1 Terriglobia bacterium | reverse complement strand
TTGTCGACCGGGCGATCGACTCCAAGCCGATTCCGCCCGAAGCCCCCGCGTTGATCTCGCAACTCGAGAAATGGGATTCGGACAATGCCGTTCCTTACCTTCTCGAAGCAGAGCAGATCAATAAGGACAAGCCCATCATGTACGGACCGAAAGAGGCCGTGTTGCAGGCTGCGGCTGAGAAAACGGACTGGGTCCAGGCGATGCAGAAGGCTTATGCGGCGCCGCATTACGATTCCTATTTCGACCGCCGCTTCGACCTGGAGCGCACTTGGCTGACCCAGAATCACCTCGACAAGCCTGCCGTGTTGCTGCTTTCGGTCGCGGCTTACCCAATCCCGAATTTGCTGCAAATCCGCACTTACGCCAACCTGGTGGTGGACAAGTTCGGCAAGGAGGCGGAAGACGCCGGGCACCTGCCCCAGGCCATGGATTACTACTGGACCGCTCAGCGCATGGGCGAGCGCATGCGAATTCACGGCGGCTCCTTGATTGAAAGGCTGATCGGCGCAGCCGTGGTGAAAACCGCGAACAAGCGGCTGATTCCCGCCTTGCGCAAGGACAGCAGAACTGACGCGGCGGCGGCGATGGAGATCTATGAGCAGCAAATGGACCAACAGCTTGAAACTCTGCGGGGAAAAGACCCGCTGGCGCAAAGCACGAATTACAATTGGACGGCATTGTCTGTGGATGTTCTTGCGGGATTGGTGGTGGTCTTCGGCGTGCTCACGCTGGTTTGCATTCTTTATGTCAACGCCAAACGTTGGGTGCGCCCACAATCGAAGGGTGTGCTCTTTCAATTCCTGACCGTCGCGGAGAATTACATGCCGGTGCTGCTCTTCCTGGCATGTGCCGCATTATTTCTGAGTTACTTTCCCTATGCCCAGAACTTTCATCACTACATGACGGCGGCCGGCGAGATCCACGATTATGAGCCGCTGTTTTACAACGTCCTGCCGAATTACGGCGGAATGCCCGGTCACAATACGCTGGCGGTCGGTAATCCATTCCGCCCTTACGGGTGGTATGCGCTGGCGGGCCTCGTGATCGTGGTCTTGATTTCGATTGCCTTTGGCCGACCCTCGTCTCGCGGGCACACGCCAAGTTAGCTGGGCGCGCGCCTTTTCCCTCTACAGTGATATCATCCCGTTCGTGCGATGTGAGGTGGTCCTTTCCGGCCGCAACCTTCCGGCTTCGGACGCAACTACGAACCCTCATGGATGAACGAAGGGATGTCTCGTATGAATTGGCTTCTTTCCGTGCTGATCGCAGCATCGTGTGTGGCCGCCATCGTGGCGAATGCGCCGGGTGAAAACTCGCTTGAGTCACGCCGCGCTCGATTCAAGGCAGTGCTCTCGGAGGATTGGGAATACCAGCTGCGCACGCATCCGGAACTGGCCACCTTCATCGGTGACAATCGCTATAACGACCGCCTGAATGAGAACACGCCTGAATTTTACGCGCGCCAGGTGGAGTATGCCCGCCACGAGCTCGAAATTTTCCAGGCGATTGACGGCACTGGCTTCCCCGAGCAGGAGTGCCTGAGCAGGGACTTGATGATCCGCGATTTGAAAGAACAGATCGAAGGCGCGAGATTTAAGGATTGGGAGATGCCCATCGATCAGATGAATGGGCTGCACCTGGCGCTTGCCAGCATGCCCTCCAATGTGCCGCTCAAGACCGCGCAGGACTATCGCAATTACATCTCGCGTCTCCATCAAATTCCGCGCGTGCTGGACCAAGCCATCGCCAACATGCGCCTGGGCCTTGCCGACCACTTGGTTCAGCCCCGCTATCTGCTCGAAAAAGCCGCCGCCCAGGCGCAGGACATCGCGGGAAAATCCGTGGAAGCGAGTCCGTTCAGCCAGCCCGCGAAAAAGTTTCCGGCCGGAATTTCGGGGGCTGATCAAAAGACCTTGCGCGATGCGATTTTTGAGGTGGTCAGCAAAGAAGTGTCTCCCGCCTATGCGCGGCTCGCGGAATTCCTGCGCACCGCCTACGCGCCGCACGGCCGAACCGAGTATGGAGTGTGGTCGCTGACCGACGGCGACGCGCGATACCGCTTCGCCATAAAACAGATGACCACAACGGATCTAGGGCCGGAGGAAATCCACGAGATGGGGATCAAGCAGGTGGCGGAGATCGAAGCGCAAATGCTAAACCTCGCCCGCCAGCAGGGATTCGATGACTTGGCCAGCTTTAATGAGCACATTCGCAAAGACCCTCAATTGTATGCGACGTCCGGCGAGCAGATTTTCAATTTGTATCAGCATTACACCGACCAGATGTACGCCAAGCTTCCGCAAATGTTCGGCCGCTTGCCCAAGAACAAGCTTGAGGTTGTTCCCATGGAGGCTTTCCGCGCGCCCAACGCCGTGCCCGCCGATTACTCCATCGGGGCGGGCGATGGCTCGCGGCCGGGCCGCATCAACGTGAACGAATACGACCCGCAGCACCGGCTGCTTCTCAACGTGGAGGCGATCGCGTATCACGAAGGAATCCCCGGTCATCACCTGCAATTCTCCATCGCGCAGGAGCAAACCGGCCTGCCGCCGTTCCGTCGATTTTCTTCGTATACCGCTTACTCGGAGGGCTGGGCGTTCTATGCGGAACGGCTGGGGAAGGAGGTGGGCTTCTATCAAGATCCTTACAGCGAGTACGGGCGCCTCGAGAATGAAATGTGGCGCTCCGTCCGCTTGGTGGTTGACACCGGCGTTCACTACAAACACTGGTCGCGCCAACAGATGGTGGAATACTTCCGCCAGCACACGGCGATGGATGAGCCGAACATCGAAACCGAAGTGGACCGTTACATCTCATGGCCCGGGCAGGCACTCGCATATAAACTCGGCCAGATGAAGATTCTGGAATTGCGGGAGAAGGCGCGGCAGGAGCTCGGCAGCAAGTTCGATTTGCGCGCTTTCCATGATGCCGTGCTTGACGATGGCCCGCTTCCGCTGGATGTGCTTGAAGAAAACGTGGACAGATGGATTAATGCGCAAAAAAAGAAATGAGGCGGCGCTGGCGCGCTAAGGTTTTATATCGATGACATCAAGATTGCCGTCGGTGTGCCACTCGCCGCCGGTTGCAGTGGTGCCGCTGCTGAGCGGATTGGGGGGAGTGATGAGCTGCGCAGCCTGCACGCCTCCACCCAGCCACAGATCAGCGTTCACTTGCGCGCGCTCGTCATCCAGGTTGGGGTCGGTGGCGTGCGACCCAGAGCTATAGTCAATTCCCACGTCGTGCGTCGCGGCGGCCAGCCAGATGGGACGGCCATCCGGGGCGGTCGTCGGCGTTTGCCACAAGCGCAGATGGTGGCGCTTGTTGAAAGTGTCGAGAACTTTCGCAAAGACTAAATCCTCTTTCCTCCCGAACAGAAAAAGCTCGGAGACGGGCGCCTCGTCGTATCCATCGTTGTTGAGGACTGCCTGCATCGTCCTCCAAATTGACTGCGCGTTTTTCGCCTTGGGTTGGGTCCATCCCGCTTCATGAAATGCCTGCTCAATCTCCTGCGCCGTTCCGATGAAGACCAGATTGATGGGATCGCCGGGCTTGTTGTTCTTGCTCGTCGCGCGTTGGGGCGCGTTCGCCAGTATTCCGGCCACGGCATCGCGCAGGTTTGCGGAAAGCTCGTGGGGCCCGGCGGATGCGACGAAGTGCCTCAGAGCCAGCGGCTGGGTGAGAGCGAACTGAAAGTCGGTGCCCGGCGGAAATTCGATCTCCGTGCTCACCTCGCCGACCCTCTGTTTCTGAATTTGACTGCCGATCGTGGGATTGATCTGCCCGACCTTTTGAAATACGCCCCCCAGCATGGGCGCGTAGGCTTCCGAGGCCAAAACTCCCACCACGGTGCCGTCGGCGAGATAAGATTCCCGTGCGTTGCTGACGCTGGTCACGCGCCCTTCGACGTTGAAATTCCCCTCCCCGGGAACGGCGAGCTGATTGAATTCCAGCAGGACGTCCGCGCGCTGCTCCGGCGCGGCGGGGGGATCGCATTTTTCGAGCGTGCCCGCCAGAGTCGTACCGAAGGGCAGGGCGGTACCGCCATTCAAATCGAGCTCGCGCGCCAGGCTGGCATTGATGGATTGACCGGACTGGGAGGCCTTGGTGCTCACGGCGCTTTGAAGGCGCAGGTACAAAACCGTTCCGGCGGGGAGCGTGGGCGCGCCCGCCGCCACTCGGGGCGCTACCGCAATAATCTTAGCGGAAAAAATGAATAAGGCCGCTGCGAGAAGCCCCGCGCTTCCCGCCACAATGAACTTCCGAACTTGATTTGCCGGGGTCACTGCGATGACCATGCTGCGCCTTGAGAGTGGCTACGAGAAATCCTTCATGAATCTATTCTTGAGACGCCCGTCAAGCCTCTCACCTTTGATTTCACGCGACGGCGCCGGGTTGCTCGCCCTGGCATTTTCTGGGGCCTTGCGGGCGCCGCAAAACGGCCTGTCCGATCTCCTGCTACTCCTTGGGAGCCGGGGCAGGCGGCGCGGATTCAGGTGGTCCGAAGGGTCCGCATCTTCCGCGCATGCCGGAGGAAAACTTTTCGCGCTCCTCGGGACTCATATCTTCCCAGCGCTGAATCATGCGCGCGCGCCAATCTCTCCTCCAGCCGGGACCGCCACGGAAGGCGCCGAAGAATAGCTTGCTGAGCACCAGCAGGCCCAGGGCCTGCCAATAGCCGATGGCGTGGAGGCCGAATATCTGCGGCATCAAGTGGTTCCACAGCCACATCACGACAAAGCTGAAGACCCCGATGCCGATCACCACGAGCAACACGATTCGAATGACTCGTGAAATTCCATGCGCTCGAACTCTCATTGTTTTCACCCTCACGCTTTCTTGAATTCGTCGTAAATCGCCTGCAAGCGCCGCCGCAGATGGAGCACCGCGTAGTGCTTGCGGGAAAGCAACGTA
>JASHSC010000117.1 GCA_030036915.1 Terriglobia bacterium | reverse complement strand
CTTCACCCTTTCCGAGCCGCAAGTGGGGCAGACAACGCCTTTTGGCCATCGCTTCGCAACAAGGTAATTGAGGCAGTTGTCGGGATTGGCGAAGTATTTGACGGCTTCCTGCAAGGTCTTGGGTTCGCTCATGGTCTTGTTCTCCATGAGTCAAATAGTAGCCTAAATCAGTGGATGAGTCAAGTGATTTATTGCCCCGTAAAGGATGTCCCCCCGCCTGTGCCTGATCTCTCTGCCCAGGCTCAGCGCCACGTTAGGGCTGCCAATGCACTGGTGGATGCGGGTGACATCGATGGGGCAATTGCGCTTTTTCAGGAGGCCATCCAGGAGCGTCCCGGTGACGCGGAAACCCATTTCCTCTTGGGGGTTGCGTTCGGAAGGAAAAAGCAATGGCAGCAAGATATCAGTGAGCAGCGGACGGCCATCCAGCTAAATCCCGACTACGCGGATGCAAAGGCAGAATTGGCCGTTGCGCTACGCAACTCCGAACCTGTTTCGCCCGATCCTTCGCCAACGTCCATCATTCCCAAGGCGTCGACGGAGGCAAACGACGAGCAAGCCCGGAAGGACTTTGCAGAAGGCCAGTCTGAGGCCGCACAACGTAAGTTTGAGGCGGCGGCCATCAGTTTCTCGGAAGCTGCCCAACTGAAGCCCGACTGGCCAGATCCGCTGGTGGAGCGAGCCAAGGTCTACATGAAGCTTTACCTCTTTCAGGAGGCCGTCCATTCCTATGGCGCGGCGATACAGTTGAAGCCTAACGATCCCGTTACGCTGAACCTGCGAGGATACGCCCTTTACAGTGCCTCAGAGTTTCAGCAAGCGATCAGCGACTTCGATGCTGCCATACGGCTCGATCCAGGAATGGCGGAAGCGTTCAAGAACCGTGGAAACGCCAAGTGGCAGATTGGTGACAAAGCGGGCGCCAACGCGGATTTCGAACAAGCCAAGGCGCTGGAAACAGGCTCTCCGGGCGCCAAGAAGACCAAGAGGAGGTAGCAGAATGGAAAAAATCAACTTCCGACACCTTCCGCTGATACTGATCGCGATGATGATAGCCGTTGCCTCGCTCCAGGCTGAAGAGAAGGGCGCCAATTTTCAATTTACCAAAGTCGACCTTTCTCTCCTTGATCAGGCTGACGTCATGGACCGTAAACTCGAGCGCGACGGTATGGTGTATCACGACGAGGCCATGGAAACCTATGTGAATCAGGTGGGGCGCGCAATGTTGCCGACCGGGGCAGCGCCGGAACGGGTGATGTGGCAATTCCGCGTGGTGCGGGACCCGATGGCCAACGCCTTTGCTCTTCCCAATGGATCAATCTATGTGACCACGGGCCTGGTGGCCAAACTTGAAAATGAGGACCAGTTGGCCGGTGTTCTCGCCCACGAAATGACTCACGTCACGGACCGTCACGCCTACCTGGCCTTTCGCGACTATCGCAAGAAAGCCGCCATCGCCAATATTGCGGCGACAGTGGCAAGTGTCGCCCCGGGGGGATCCTCCTGGGGTAACTTGATTATCTTTGCCGGCAGCATCATGCCTGCCCTCATGATGTCCTCCATCACCGGATACAGCCGGGAACTTGAGCGCGAGGCGGACATGTACGCCTATAACAAAATGGTCGAAGGCAATTACGACCCCAATGAACTGGTGAATACCTTCCGCCTCCTGGAGGCCACCGAGGAGGCGAATGTCGGCAAAATTTACTACAACGATCACCCCAAGTTGGATGATCGCATTTCTTATATGACCACCATGATTTCTTCCAAGCCGGCAGTTGTCGTTCCTCCTGACGTCTTGGCAGCCCGGAAGATGAAGTACCTTTCGCTGACCGAACAGGTGGACCGCGAGGACATCCACCAGGCGATACTTTCCAATCATCCGCGCACGGCCCTTGCCCGCGCCCAGAAGCTCTTGGAGTTTCACCCCAACTCGGCTGAGAATCTCTGCGCGGAAGGGGACGCATACCGTGCCCTGGGCCCCTGGACTGCCAAGCCCACTGAAAAGGAATTGACCCGGCACGAAGAGAAAAAGGAAGAGAATCTGAAGCTGAAGCTCACCGAAGATGAGGAGGAGCGCAAATTGCTTTCCAACGATCAGGGGGAGGCCACGTGGCGCGAAAACCAGCAATCATCTGAAGAGGCCTACAAGAAAGCCCTGGCTGTCGACCCTTCCAATGCCAAAACCTATCTCGGCCTGGGCCAGCTTTATGACAAGGTCAACAGAAACAAAGAGGCACTCACCGCTTACCAGAAGTACCTTGAACTGGCGCCGGATGCCTTTGACCGGCAGAGAGTTCAGGGGAGGATTGAAGTTTTGCAGCGTATCGCAAATTGAAGGCAGGGATAAACCACAAAGCTCCATGAGGAGGATTGAATGAGGCATCGAACCTGTTTCCTGGTGGGGGTATTTGCAATCTTCGCGGTCATGGCAGTCGCATCAAGCCCGCCACCCGCCCGGCCGGGACCATACCTGCACCCCAAGTTGAAGGGCAAGGAAGTAACGATTCACCGAGTGGTGCTTCTCCCCTGCGTCGTGGAGATTACCAAGGAAGGTGTGAAAGGGAAGGAAGGAATGGGGAAGGAAGGTGAAGATGCGACTGCTGCGCTCTCTAAGGCCGTCTCCGCTGACTTGGGGAGCAGCGGCCTGACGGTAGACACTCCCTTTACGGATGACGCACTCAAAGATAATAACGACCTCAAGTACGCAGTGGCCGACGTCCAGCGCAAGTATGACGAGATTGCGCAGCCCCTGTATCGTAAATCCAAAGACATCCGCAAAGGGCGTTTCACCATGGGCGACATGGTGGCCGTCCTGAACACCAAAGGGAACGCCGACGCCCTGGTTTTCGTTCACGCCGATGGTGTGAAGATGACCAAAGGCAAGGGTGCACTG
>JASHSC010000116.1 GCA_030036915.1 Terriglobia bacterium | reverse complement strand
GCGGGAAAGCGTTTCCGTCACCTGCTCATGCGTCGGCCAGATGTCGCGCAGAAAAACGTCGTGGCCCGCGCGATCCTTTCCCAGCGGCTCCGTGGCAAGGTCGATGTCCACGGTGCCGGCGAGTGCGTAGGCCACCACCAGCGGCGGCGAGGCCAGATAATTCGCGCGAACCTGGGGATGCACGCGGCCCTCGAAATTGCGATTGCCGGAAAGCACGGCGGCGGCCACCAGATGGCCTTCATCCACTGCGCTCGCCACCTCGGGCGGCAGCGGTCCGCTGTTGCCGATGCAGGTGGTGCAGCCGTAACCCACCAGATCGAAGCGCAGAGCGGCGAGCGATTCGAGTAGGCCCGAAGCCTTCAGATATTCCGTCACCACTTTCGAGCCGGGGGCCAGGCTGGTCTTGACGTAAGGCGGCACCTGCAAGCCCTTTTCAAGCGCCTTCTTGGCCAGCAGCCCCGCGCCCAGCATGACCGAGGGATTCGAGGTGTTGGTGCACGAAGTGATTGCCGCGATCACCACTGAGCCGTGGTGCAACTCGGATTTCGTTCCGTTAAATTTCGCGCTGGCGCTGCGGGCTGCGTCATCCGCCGAGAGGCCGAAGCCGCGCTCCTTGACGGGCGCGGAGAGAGCGCGCCGGAACGTCTGCTTCATCTGCGAGAGCGGAACGCGGTCCTGAGGCCGTTTGGGGCCGGCGAGGCTCGGCTCAACCGTGGCGAGATCCAGCTCCAGCACGTCGGTGAACTGAGGGTCGGGAGTTTCATTGGTGCGGAAAATTCCCTGCTCCTTCGCGTAGCGCTCGACGCGGTCAACTTCTGCGGGCGTGCGGCCCGTCTGGCGAAGGTAGCGCAGCGTTTCATCATCGATGGGGAAGAAGCCCATCGTGGCGCCGTATTCGGGCGACATGTTGGCCACCGTAGCGCGATCGGCGAGCGCCATTTCCGAAAGGCCGTCGCCGAAGAATTCCACGAACTGGTCCACCACGCCCTTCTTGCGCAGAATCTGTGTGACCGTCAGCACCAGGTCCGTGGCCGTGACGCCCTCGCGCAACTTTCCCTTCATTTTGAAGCCTACAACCTTGGGCGTCAGGAAATAATACGGCTGGCCGAGCATGGCGGCTTCGGCTTCGATTCCGCCCACGCCCCAACCCAGCACGCCCAAGCCGTTGATCATCGTGGTGTGGGAGTCGGTGCCGACGAGAGTGTCCGGAAGCAGCACGGTCTCTTCGGAGGTTTTGTGCATCAGCACCACTTTGGCCAGGAATTCCAGGTTCACCTGGTGCACGATGCCCGTGGCGGGTGGAACCACGCGGAAATTGCTGAAGGCCTGCTGCCCCCAGCGCAGGAATTCGTAGCGCTCGCGGTTGCGTTCGAATTCGATTTCTGCGTTGCGCTCAAGCGCGCTGGGATTGCCGAAGAAATCCACCTGAACGGAGTGATCGATGACCAGATCAACCGGAACCAGGGGGTTGATCTTGGCCGGATCGCCGCCCAGCCGCTGCATCGCCGCTCGCATGGCGGCAAGGTCAACTACGGAGGGCACTCCGGTGAAATCCTGAAGAATGACCCGTGCCGGCTTGAAAGGCACTTCGCGCCCCGCGGGCGCTTTGGCATTCCATTCAGAAAGCGCGACCACGTCCTCCTTCGTCACCAGGGTGCCGTCCCAATTCCGCAACAGAGATTCCAAGAGAACCTTGATGGAAAATGGCAGGCGCGCCACCGCGCTGTAACCAGACTTCTCCAAACGTTCAAGGCTGTAGATAATCGCGACGCCGCTGCCGGTTTCGAGCTGGCTGCGCACCCCAAAAATGTCCTGAGCTCTATCCATGCTTCCTCCGAGAGGCGCTCTTCTTATAATAACCCTGCCGGGCGCGAGCGACGACATTGAAATGCATCTTTGCGCCAGCCGACGATTTCCCGTCATTACGGTCGGAGGCCGCGTATTTTGTGAGCCTAAATGCGAGACTTCCAACGTGTGGGGTTGCGCCGACCGTGCATGCAGGCCACGATAACAATGATTTCATCGTAGGTGCGATAGAAAATTACGTATGGGAACCGTTCGAGAAGCGCCCGCCGGACATCTCGGTGAATCACTTGGCAGGCGGTTGGATGGGCGGCGATGTGGCCTATCTTGGCGTCGACGGCAGCGAGAAATTCTTCTCCGAGCCCGGCGCGCCGCCGTTCATACCACTGATACGCTTCCTCGATGTCTGCCGCAGCAGCGGAGCGGACGAGTAATTGCATCACTTGGCGTGAGCGCGAATACGGCGGAGAACCTCATCCCAGGGTATGCCGATGGGTCCCTCGCGGTCTAAGTCATCCAGCCGACGATCCAATTCCTCCCGCTGAGCGCGGGTGACCGGGATGGCGTCGGGTGTGTGCGAAAGACTCTCCCAAAGGTCATCCAGGAGCCGGAGTCGCTCGTCAAAAGTAAGGCTGGCAACATCGATACTCGCCATATCATTTAGTATACTCCATCCGCAAAGGTTCGCTCCAGGCCAGTGGGCGGGTGCGCCTTTGGCTCGTATTGCCCGTCTTTATGGTTTTGGGGGAGCAACTCGGGGTTCCTCAGGGCATGTGACGTCGCGCCATCCGGCGGCGACGAAATCCAGCGCCTTTTCGGCGGCGCTTTTTCCGGTTCGGATGCAGTCGGAGATGCCGATTCCCGAATAGGCGTTTCCGGCAAGAAAAATTCCCGGGAGGTCGAGCAGCCTCTCCTCGATTGCTCCCACGCGCGCCTTGTGCCCCACGGCGTACTGCGCCATCGAATCCGGCCATTCGTGGATGCGGTAGAAAAGCGGCTCGGCGGAGATGTTCAAAATCGCTTTCAATTCATGGCGAACGCCTTCCAGGATTGCTTCGTCGAACATCTGGAGGATATCCGGATCGCGCGTTCCGCCCAGGAAGCAGCGCAGCAGAGCCTTGCCTTCCGGCGCGCGATGGTCAAACTTGGTGTGAACGAACGTGCAGGCGAGCATTCGCCGCTGCTCCTTGCGCGGCACG
>JASHSC010000115.1 GCA_030036915.1 Terriglobia bacterium | reverse complement strand
GATTTCAAGCCCTCCTCGGGTTTACGATTCTCTACCCGAAAGAGTTTCCCACCCGCGGCGGGACAAATCCCAATAGATGATGTAACCGGAAACAGCGGCGATAATCATGAATAGCAGTCCGGTGCCCATGGCACCCAAAATAATTTTGCCGATAGCAAATAGGACCATGTACACCATCAGGCAGCCGAGCCCCCAATCCATCAGATTATACCAGCCATCCTGAGTGGGGGTAATTTCCGGCGCGAGCGCGGCAATGTGTCCCCATCCGGCTACGCCCGGCCGGACGCGGCGATAAAACTCCAAGAGTTTCGATTGCGGCTCGGGTTGGGTAAGAAGCGTGACGGCGACCCACACCACCGACGTAATAATTACGGTCAACACCAGGTTCTTGGCGAATTGATTGGGGTCGGATTCCGGGAAGGGGCTGGCAAACTTCAGCAAGACGGAAACCACCGCCGCTGTGGCCATGGATGAAATCTCCGACCAGGCGTTGATCCGCCACCAATACCAGCGCAATAGATAAACCGCTCCCGTGCCCGCGCCGATGTTCACAACCATATCCCACCCGCCGGCAACCGTATGCATGATGTAGGAAACTGCCGCGCTCAGCACCATCAACCCCATGGTTGAAATCTTGGAAATGGTGACGTAATGGGCGTCGGATCCGCTGCGCTTGATGAAGCGGCGGTAAAAATCATTCACCAGGTAGGAGGATCCCCAGTTGAGTTGTGTGGCAATCGTGGACATATACGCGGCGGCAAAGGCGGCGAGCATCAAGCCGCGAAAAGCGGCCGGCAGGTAATCCACCCAGACGCGCACGAAACCGCCCTCCGCGTCCGCTCCCGGCAGGCTCAGTTGCGGGTAGAGGATCACAACACACAGCGCCGTGAGGATCCATGCCCAGGGCCGCAAGGCGTAATGCGCGATGTTGAACCAGAGCGTCGCCAGCAGGGAATTCTTCTCGTCCTTGGCGCAGAAGATTCGCTGGGCCACAAAGCCGCCGCCGCCCGGTTCGGCCCCCGGATACCAGACCGACCACCAGTACACTCCGATGTAAACCAAAAAGGTCATCAACGGCATCCAGGGGGAATGCATGTCGGGCACGAACGAAAGGATGGATCCCGAGCCGCCCACCGCCGCTCCGCGCGCCGCGTCCACGGCGGCGAGCTTCGTCTTGAGAGCGCTCATGCCTCCCACGGCGCGAACCGCATACACCGCAAGAAGAATCAGCATCCCCATTTTCAAAATGAATTGCACCAGATCGGTCCAGAGTACTCCCCACAATCCGGAGATCGTCGTGTAGATGGCCGTGATGGCCATACAGATGACCACCGCCCAGAACTTGGGAATGTTGAGCGATATTCCCAGAATCTTTTCCATCGCCAGGTTGACCCACCCAAGAATGATGCAGTTAATAAGGATGCCGAAATAGAGCGCGCGGAATCCCCGCAGGAAGGCCGCAGGCTTGCCGGCATAGCGCAGCTCCACCAGTTCGACGTCCGTGATGATTTCCGCGCGCCGCCACATGCGAGCGAAGAAGAACACCGTCATCATACCGCTCAGCAGGAAACTCCACCAAAACCAGTTGGCCGCCACGCCACGCCGCACCACCTGTCCCGTAACCCACAGCGGCGTATCGGCAGCAAACGTCGTGGCCACCATGGAGGTTCCCGCCAACCACCACGAAACCTCACGGCCCGAGACGAAAAAGTCGTCAGTGCTGGCGCTCCCCTTCTTGCGGTAATAAAGCCCAATAATAAGGTTGAGCAGAAAATAGCCGGCGACCACCAGCCAGTCAGTAAGAGTAAGTTTCATGCGGGCGGAGTCCCTCTTCGGAAACTAAGAGTTAACGGTCCACAGCGAAATGCCGGAGACAGCAGGATGCGTATGGCACAAAGCTGTCCACTTCTTTTCATTGACAGCGCAAGTCCGCGAGTATATAGCAAAATGGCCGAGTTTAGCGGGGCAAACTCAGGGAAGGAGCCCGTTGTGATCCGCAATTTAAGCACTCCAATCAAAGTCCTGGTCCTGTGCGGCTGGATCATCAATATTGCTGTAACGTCTGCGCAAGCCGCGCCAGACATCAATTCAGCACGCTTGAACGGGATTGCCCCCCTCGTCGAAGCTGCGGTTCAGTCAAAAAAGATCCCAGGCGCGGTTGTCCTGATTGGCCACGATGGCCAGGTCGTCTATCGCAAGGCGTTTGGGGAACGCGCGCTGGTGCCTGAACGCGAACCGATGACCGTCGACACAATCTTTGACATGGCCTCCGTCACCAAAGTTGTGGCCACCACCACGGCGGTGATGCAGCTTGTGGAACAGGGCAAAATCGATCTTGGCGCGCCGGTGAGCGAATATTGGCCGGATTTCGCCCAAAATGGCAAAGAGCAGGTCACCATCCGCGAATTGATGACGCATTATTCCGGCCTGCCGCCGGACCTCCAACTAAAACCTGCCTGGACGGGCTATGACACGGCAATGCAGATGATCGTGGCGACGAAACTCGATGCTCCACCCGGGACGCGTTTCATCTATAGCGACGTCAATTTTGAGACGCTGGGCGAAATCGTGCACCGCGTTTCCGGCGAATCGCTCGACGTCTACTGTGCGGAACATATTTTCGGGCCGCTCGGCATGAAGGACACGCAATTCCTTCCCCCCGCCTCTCTGCGCAGGCGCATCGCGCCGACCCAATACGAGCATGGAACGAGCGGGCCGGTGCTCCGCGGCGTGGTGCACGATCCCACTTCGCGATTCATGGGCGGCGTTGCCGGGCACGCCGGGCTGTTCTCGACGGCAGACGACCTTTCAATCTTCGCGCAAATGCTCCTGGACGGCGGCGAGTACAAGGGCGTGCGGATTCTCAGCCCGCTATCCATCGAAAAAATGACGGAGCCACAGACGCCACCCAACGTGATGGTGCTGCGCGGGCTCGGGTGGGATCTTGACTCCCCTTTCGCGTCGAATCGCGGTGTGTTGTTTCCCGTCGGCTCATACGGACACACGGGATACACGGGAACATCCATCTGGATCGATCCCATCACCAAAACTTACGTGATTCTGCTCACCAACCGCGTGCACCCACTCGACAAGGGCTCAGTGGTAGGTCTGCGATCATCGGTTGCCACGCTGGTGGCTGGCGCGCTCGGCCCGCTTTCCGAGCAGCAAATTCTGGACAGCCGCCGCTCCTTGAACGGCTACTTCGAATTGATGCGCAGCTATCGCGTTGAAGGGTTTCGCAATGACACCGTGAAGACGGGAATTGATGTGTTGGAAGCGGACCATTTCGCCGAGCTTGCCGGCAAGCACGTGGGCCTGATCACCAATGCCTCCGGGCGCGCCAGTGACGGCCAGCGCACCATCGACCTGCTGGCTCATGCTCCCAACGTCAAGTTGGTGGCGCTGTTCAGTCCCGAGCATGGTATCGAAACGTCAGCCGCGGCGGGCGCCAGCGTGGATTCCTCCCGCGATGCCTCGACGGGGCTTCCGGTTTACAGCCTATATGGAAAAACCGAGCGACCCACCGACCAAATGCTCGAAGGAATTGATACGCTGGTTTTCGATATCCAAGATGTC
>JASHSC010000114.1 GCA_030036915.1 Terriglobia bacterium | reverse complement strand
CGGAGTATGAAATGCAAGTGGCAACAGCCCCGTTTAAGCTCAACCGCGGCATGTCGTTCACTCAATATGTCGGCACGGTGCCTGGAGCTTCCCTCCTCACCCTGAGCCGATGGTTACTCGATAGCGAAAAGCGCGGTGAAGAGTGGATCAATCGCATGGACCCTTTCCCTGCAGTGCGAATAGAGGTTCGCAGTTCGAAGGGGTTAGTCCCCGATCTGAAAGGCGCCATACATCGTCCGCGAGAATATGGCCGGCCATTTGTGGCGACTGATCTCCGAATTGCGCCTGCCGTAGTGGGCGCTGCACTGGGCTGTGGAAAGCCGGGACCTGCAAACGATCAGGGAACTGGTCAGTTGCAACCAAGGCGAGCAAGTCTCGCTCCAGCGCGTCAGGACCTTCTTCCAGGCCCTCGACGAATTGGGCAATGTGAGTCTCAAAGGGACGACCTTAGGGCCGATAGCACTAGCCTGCAGGAAGACGTTTTGCCAAAAGGGATTTGTCCGGTGCTTGTTTCGCCGGCGCCCGTGCAAAACTGAAAGAGCGCGTGGCAGATCGGTACTGGCAGCTTTACCGTCGCGCTCCCTAAGACAATGAACGGGCCAGTCGCCGGGACTGGGAAAAGGCATTATGGCGGGCGCTGATTTATTTATCCTCGTAACCTACTTCGTGACCATGCTGGCGATCGGCATGTCTTACTCGCGGCAGAAGTCCTGCGATATGTACTTTGCTGGCGACCGGCAGGTGACCTGGTGGCTGGGTGGAATTTCGTTCTTCTTCTGCAACCTCAGCGCCTTTGCCATCATCGTCTATGCTGGGATTGGCTACCAATATGGTGCAGTTGCCCTCACCATATACTGGTCGACGGTTCCCGGCGTTGTGTTCGCCACCCTGATATTTGCGCGGCGCTGGCGTCGCGCGGGTGTCATAACTCCCACGGAGTTCTTAACGAACCGGTTTTCACCAGTGACCTGTCAAATATTCGTTTGGTCGGGCATTCCGCCACGGATCGCTGACGAAGCGTTGAAGATTGCTGCTATCGGCATTTTCGCTTCCGGCGGAATGAAAATCTCGCCAACGCTCAGCATGCTGGTGGTCGGACTATCGGTATTGGCCTACTCCGTGGTAGGGGGACTGTGGGCCGCCGTCGTGACCATTTTCGTGCAATTCGTGTTGGTTACGGGAGCGATTGTCCCATTGCTTTCCCTCAGTTACCGCGCTGCCGGAGGCTGGAAGCAATTCTCCTCACAGGTTCCGCACGGATTTCTTTCCCCTGTTAGTGGACCATACACGTGGGTCTTCATCGCGGCGTTACTATTGCAGGGGATGATGTCCCAGTCCGCAAATTGGCCCCTGATCCAGAAGTTCTACTCTGCGCGCAGCGACCGTGACGCGCTTCGTGTGGGCTGGTTAGGCTGTCTTCTAACGTTTGTTCTTCCGGCCATTTGGATCGTCACCGGAATGCTTGCGCGCGGCTTTCTTCCTCATGACCTGGATCCGCAAACGGTTTATGCCCGTGTCGGCGTTTATCTTCTCCCCACCGGAATTTTAGGGTTGATTGTGGCCGCACTTTTTGCTCCAACCATGTCCGCACTGTCAAGCGGGTACAACGTGATTGCTTCCATCCTCACCGTCGATGTTTATCGACGCCTTATTCGGCCGCATGCCTCGCAGCAAGAACTGGTGAATGTGGGTCGCGGTTTGACTGCACTTATCGCCCTGCTAGCGTTGGGACTGGCGCTGGTGATTACTCATTTCCACTGGTTGCTGTTCAACATCATGGTGTTCGTGTGGGGTGTGTTCGTACCGCCCACCGTTATCCCCGTTCTGGCAGGACTGGTCACGCAGCGGCTTTCCGCAAAGGGGGCGCTCGCCGCCTTCGCGGGTGGGATGGGCGTCGGTCTGGGACTATTGGTATGCAACGTGTTGATCGTACCGGCCAACCCGATGAATTTCGAGGCGATGACGATCATCGTGGCATCTGCTGCTACCCTCGCAATCATCGCCATTTCGGCAATTTGGTTTCCCGCGACGGGAGAGGCGGCGGAGCGGGCGGCGCAATTCTTCACAACCCTCCGACGTCCGCCCGTCGCCGCAGATGCCGCGGCGATAAATCCCATTCCGATTGCCGGCGTAATTATCGCGGTGATGGGCTTGGCGCTCGTCGTCGTGGGTCTCGGCGTTTTTCCTGGCACCAAGTTGAGCTCATTTACCCTGGGCTTGGCGACCGTGCTCGTGACGATCGGGCTTGGGATGACACTACCGCGGTGGCTTGAAAAACGCCGGCCAACGGGCGTAGATACGATCGTGGTTGACGAGAGGTAATATGCACCTTGCAGGATTGCCCCCTGGCGCATTGGATGTTTTGGATCCTTCGGGGCGAGCATCGTTCATGGTTATACGGAGCTTTAAAGCAGTGTCCGACAAATCCCGATCCCTCAAAAGGTAATCGCTCAATGAACAGGCCTTCAGTAGGAAATTGGTATCCTGGGCGGCCCTGCGTGGCACCGGAGCACGCAGGACACGCCGTCGTGGCGCCATCCGGCAAGTTTCCTGCGGGCTCATTCCAGACGTTCCGACTGACATACACCGCGGGGCGTTATGGCATTGACGACTCCGGCAGTATCAAGGTGGCATTTCGATATGCCTCGGATCAGGGTAAGCCGCAGTTCTCTGACCCAGCTGCCCCGAATTACACCACGGTGACTGCTAGCAACGGAGCGGTGCTCGATTGCCGATACGATGTAAAGCAGAATATCCGGCCGTGGGATCAAGTGGTGTATATAAAGGTCGTCAAGAATTATCTTTCAGTGGGAGATACCATAACTATAACATTCGGTGATCGTAGCGGTGGCTCGCCGGGCGTGCGCATCCAGACGTTCGTCGAGCACCAGTTCGAATTCCGCGTACTCGTTGATCCAATTGCGACGTATCAGTACGTTCTGTTGCCGGAGCAGCCGACCATTGAAATTATTCCTGGACCGCCCTCTCGCTGGGTGGCGGTCCTGCCGACTCTGCGGCGGGTGGGCGAGGTGTTCGCCCTAAAACTGCGCGCCGACGACGCCTGGGGCAATCCTAGCGATCAAGTGGATCAAATTGTGCACTTGCGGCCAAGTCGGCCGGTGCGGAACCTTCCAGATTGCGTAGTTTTTCGCCCGGGTCTCGCCAGCCTAGTTGTGGATGGCCTTATCGCCGAGCAACCCGGCGACCTGACCATAGATTTGCTTCCCGGTGGGGACGAAATCAAAAGGGAGGAAGCCACGAGCGCGCCGAGTCTGACTACCTCCAACTTGCTCCGTGTCGTTCCGCCGGCAAGCGTCGATGCTGTTCACTTCTGGGGCGATCTCCACGGGCAAAGCGGCGAGACGATTGGCACCAACTCCGCCCGCGCCTTTTTCAGGTTTGCACGTGACAAGGCATTCATCGATGCTGTCGGCCACCAAGGAAATGATTTTCAGATTACGCCTGAATTCTGGACGGAGCTGGCTACTTTGACTGCGGAATTCAACGAAAATGGGAAATATGTGACTCTGCCAGGCTACGAGTGGTCGGGGCACACGTCCCTCGGCGGCGACCGAAACGTGTTCTTCCGTGAGGAGGGACGCCCGATTCACCGCTCGTCTCATGCTCTGGTGATGGACCGTTCTGACGAGCACACGGATTGCCTTACCGCCGCCGAGTTGTTTGAAACGTTCCGTAGGGACGCAGAAGACGTGGTGTGCTTTGCCCATGTCGGAGGCCGGTACTCGGACCTGAAGGTCGCGCACGACGGCCTTATCGAACGCTCCGTGGAGGTGCACTCAAGCTGGGGCACCTTTGAATGGATCCTGCGCGACGCATTTGAGATGGGCTATCGGGTCGGGGTTGCTGCCAACAGCGACGATCACAAAGGCCGCCCGGGCGCGAGTGAACCCGGCGCTTCTTACTTCGGTGCGTGTGGAGGCCTTACCTGCCTGATCATGCCTGAGCTCTCTCGCGCCGCCGTCTTTGAGTGTCTCCGCCGTCGGCGCCACTATGCCACCACCGGGTCCCGACCGTTTCTGGATGTTACGGTGTTGACTGATCATGATGGGCTATGCTTTGCCGACGATCCGGCATTCCGGCAGTCCGGCGGCCAACTCTCTCGAACTCTCCGCATGGGAGACATTGCGAGCATCACCGATGCTCAGGTGACGTTGCGGGTTGATTTTGCATCGAAGAGCCCCATTGAGCGCATTGAGATTCGCAACGGGCTTGAGCTTTACGAACTTGTCCGCCCGTATGCGCCCGACCAATTGGGCTCGCGAATCAGGGTCATTTGGAGCGGCGCCGAGTATCGCGGTCGCATGCGCCAGACGAACTGGGATGGGTCGGCCTCACTGGAGGACAATTGCTTTGCTGACGTGTCTCCGATTAATTTCTTCAACCGTGACAGAACCCTTCGTCGGGCCGGCGAGAAAGGGGTTGCCTGGCAATCTTTGTCGGCGGGCAACTTCTCCGGATTTGAGGCCCGGCTGGCGAACCCCCTTAGTGGAAAACTGTGTTTGCGCACGCGTCCGGTGGAGTGCGAAGTCGCGGTGGCTAAGATCGGGTACCACGACACCGTTTTCGAAGCAGGCGGGCTTGAGCGGCGAGTTCGACTTTTTCGACTCCCTGACGACAATCCGCACAAGGCCTTCACCATTGAGCGGCAAATCCCGCTACGCCGCGGGCGGGACAATCCCCTTTACGTCTGCGTGACCACGGAGGATGGCCACCAAGCTTGGTCGAGCCCGATTTATCTGATGGTGCCGTGACCGGCTCCCTTCATGACGGGCATGCCCGCTGATCCCGAGGGATCGCAAGCCTCCGCAATCCTCAGAACGACCAGCTCACAGCGAGTTTCCCTGACTACTCGCGAAGCTCTGTCGCCACCTCGACATCTACAGGAACTCCCTTCTCCGGGAACGTTACTCGAGTCCCGTGCGCCATCTCTTCCGCGAGTAGAATTTCCGTCTGTCCAGGTCCAGAGGATCGCCTTTCAGGTCAGCGGTGAAGGCCACTGTTTTTCGAAGAAATTCCTCGGCGGCACGAACCGGGTGATATCGATCGCGATGCAGCACTGGCTGGGGCGGCTGTCCGGCGAAGCAGGCAGGCTCGGAGCTTTGACGTCGCGGAGAAAGCCACCTCCGCCAAGCAAGCGCGTGAGCACCTCCACCGCGATCGCCAGACCCGCACCTTTCTGCCCTCCCAAGGGACGGGTGTCCCACCGTGTCGAACCGCTGCGGGGTCGGCGCTTGGATTCCCGTCGCTGTCCATCCTCAGAAGGGAGGCCCGAACGGTCCTGCCCTCGCGGATCCACTTCAAGGGTTTTCCTGCCGGAGTCGTGACGGTGGCATAGTAAATGGTGGAAATGCCGGCACCAGTCGGCAAGCCAAAACTGATAGGCTGGTTGCCTATCGCACGTGCGTTGGTGCCAGGGTACGCCATCGCCGGAGTGGTGTTAGTGCAGCACAAGCTGATCATCGTGTGCTCAACCGCGCGCAAACAATATTGCGCAGCCGCCAGAAAATGGTTGTTGGCGATAACGATCAATCTCCTTGGCCTCGGCAATAGCACGATCCATTGCGTCCATGTAACCGAGCATGCCCATACCATTGTCGCCGTCAGGAACAACCGTCGATCCTTTGTCGCGAAGGACCCTGTGGTTCGGGCGAGGATTCATCCGGTCCAGAGTCAGGTCTTCGAGCACGACGGGAATATGGCGCAATTCATACGTCATCACCCCTTGTTTCCGGGCAAAATCGGGCGTCGGCAACAGGTAGTCCGGCAGCCGCGAAGAGTCGCTCGAGAAATTTGAGCAGCAAGAGCAATCTGCATGACCTTTGCTCAACCCTTCTGAGTTTTGCCCGGCGACACATCTCGGTAAACGGCCAGTCCCTTCCTCGGAACAAGTGACTTGGTTTTTCCGGAAATTGATTATAAGCCAGCGGGGATAGTCCACCTAATACGACCCTTAGACGACTACGCCCGTCAGTGCACACTTGCGGGCAGATTTTTCGCAACGGGCGGATCGAGCAATCCTCCAGAGCACCCCTGCTGCCGCCTCAACGCTGTCGGTCATCCGAACCCTGGGGCACAACCCTGTCAATCATGCAGGATGTTCCGAAAGGGTGGCTTACATCATTTTAACGGAATCCATACATATTGTTGAAGGCTTAAAAATTATTATGTTGACTTCAAGAACAATTAGCTGTATCAGTTTGGGTGAGAAGAGTGGTTTGAAGACTTTCTTTCGGGGTGTTGCGAAACTTTAGCCGTATATCACCAGCCGGGAAAGCGTGGGTAGGACCGCCCGAGAAGGGGCGAATTCAATACGCAGGCAAGACGAAGAAGACTGAGAGAAACCTGCGGAAAGCCTTCTTGATATTGCTGGCAGTTCTGTCCGTCCGACTTTGCTGGCGTCCTCGCGCAGTGCCACGAAGCTAACGGGTACCATTACGGATTTGTCGGGCGCGGTCGTTCCCAGCGCCAATTCTATCGCCATGAGGATTTCGGCGGCGGTTTACGAGTCCTCTGCAGATAACAGTGGTTCTTACGTCGTCGAGAACCTTTGGCCTGGTGAGTGCCGCCAGGAAGCTGCGAAGTTGGACTTCCGAACATATGTTCAGAAAGGACTCGTGCTTCGAGTCGATCAAGCGGTCACGATAAACATCGTGCTGGATGTGGGTGCGTAAATCGAGTTGGTCGCGGCAACGCTGTAAATTTTCACTTTGACGCCGCTCTCAATGAGGAGAACTCCACAAACGTCGGCCAGCCTTACCCGAATCCCGATGCGACCGAGGAATTCAGCTTTGAAACGAACAACTAGCGCGCCAAATATGAAGGGCGGAGCAGCGGCGTCATGACGCCTGTGACTCGCGGGGGCACCAACAACTTTCTTGGCTCGGCTTTTGAGTTTGCGCATTACTTCTCCACGAATGCACGGAACTTCTTCGCCTCAAGTCAAGACGGGCTCAAGCGGCGGCCGCGCTCGGGAACTGCGGTGACTCAGTTATTTACTCCCTGGGTAGTTTGGGATTGTCGAACCTTGCTATAGCTTCGCTGAAGTCGATCCCGATTCCGATAGGGCCAACGGAGGATTCGCAGCGACTGGGGTTTCGAGGGGAGTTCTTCAACATCTTTAACCACCCCAGCTTTGTAATCCGAACGCCACCATGACCTTGGGGGGATTCGGAGAGATGCTCTCAGCAGGCTCGCCAAGAATTGTTCAGTTGTCACTCAAGGTGATCTTTTAGTCGATGGCTGGAGTGGGGTCCGGGGGCGTCCCACTCCGTACCTCGCGACGTCCGCAACCGAGTCACGAATCGTGGCGCTGATGCCGTGCCCGCCGGACTCAGCTAGTGCTCCACCACGAGCCGACCTTTTGGGCAATGGCCCCCTTCATTTGGGGTTTTTCGGTGCCCCGCAATGACGTGCGACTGTACTTCAATTCGGATCAGACAGACCTCCGGATGGAAGCGCGATTCGTTATTTGCCGCTCAATTCCTTGGGAATCTTGCTCCATTTCTCGCTCGAGCAAGCGCCCCTATCTACACTGGAACGCAAACGGATTCGGAGCCATCCTTTCACGGAGTCATCCATAACTCTGGGAGGCATCATGGAAAGACGAGTCTTTCTAGGCACGCTGATCGGCGGGGGGGGGACGACCGGAGCCATCTCGACGGTTCAAGACCTCATCTCATCCCTTTTCCCCCCGAATGCACCTTTACCCGAGCCGGAGTGGTTGGGCAGAGAGCCTATCGTATTCTCTGTGAATTACGTCCCGCAAATTTTTTTGCGACGGATTGGTTGGAATGCTTCATGGCTGGAGGACGACTGGCGAAACGCAGAGAACGAGAAGACCGTAAGCCAGCTCAAAGACCTGGGCGTTAACCTGGTCACCATCGCGTTATACACAGGGTTCGGACTGGAGGCGGAGAAGGAGGCTATTGACGACTCCCGGAAATTCTCAGCTTTGCTCCGGCGCTACGGCATTCGCGTCGGAGTTTACGTGGGCAGCACGATCATGTACGAGACGTTTCTGCTGGAAAAACCGGAGGCGCAGGAGTGGTTTGTACCCGACTATCTGGGCCGGCCGGTAAGATATGTGAACCAGTCATTTCGCAAGCGGGTCTATTTCATGCATCCGGGTTATCGGGAATATATGAAGATGGTGCTGCGGGTGGGAATTGAAGACCTGCATGCGGAGTTCATCCATTACGATAATACCTCGATGATGGCGGAGCCGACGATTTTCCAGCACCCCCTGGCGGTTCAGGACTTTCGGGTTTTCTTGAAGAACCGATACCCCGCGGAGAAATTGAAGGACCGCTTGGGGTTCTCGGATGTGCGCTTTGTCGAGCCTCCGCGGGATGATAAACCGCGCAGCACGATTGATGACCCGCTGTGGCAGGAGTGGGCGGACTTTCGGTGTTATCAACTAGCTCGCTACTATGCCGAACTTAAGGAATTCATGCAGGGTTTGAACCCCAACGTGGCGATGGCGGTGAATGCGCACAAGGGGATAGCGGGGTATAACACGATCTGGGAGGAAGGCGTGGATTA
>JASHSC010000113.1 GCA_030036915.1 Terriglobia bacterium | reverse complement strand
GGTAGCCCTTCCCATTCAGCGCCTCATGGTGCCAGCGAATCCCCGGCAGCATCTCCGAGAGTTGCTTGACCTGCCGCACGATTTCATATCCCATCACCGTGTGCCGTTTCATGATTTCAAACTCTTCGCTGGTCAGCACGCCGGGCTTCTTGAGAACGCGGTCCTCAATGCCGATCTTCCCCACGTCATGCAGGGTTGCCGAAATTCGAATTTTGTCGATCTCATCCTCGGGCAGGCCCAGCTCGCGCGCCAGAATTACCGAGTATTGCGAGACGCGGCCGGAATGGCCTTTCGTGTACGGATCCTTGGCGTCGACGGCGGCGGCGATCATCTCGATGGAATCGATAAACAGCTTGCGGTTTTCCTCGGAAGCTGCCTGCAAATCACCGATGTAATGCTGGATATCATCGGCCATTTGGTTGAATGTGGCGGCGAGCTCGCCGATTTCGGTATTGCTCTTGATTTCCGCGCGGTGGCTGAAGTCGCGTTGGGCGATGGAACGCGCCGTCCGGGTCAGCAGGTCAATGGGGTGGGTGATCGTTGTGGCGGCAAGAAGGCCCACCAGCACGCTGAGCAGCACGAGGGCAAGGCCTATTTGGTATGTCTGACGGCGCATTTCAGTAACTGTGGCGTAGGCGTCGCTGGTTTTGCGCTGGACGATCACGCCCCATCCCAGTTTTTGCGTTGGAGAATAGGTCCCGAGCATCTGGACCATCTGGCTGCCCCTTTGCAGGAAGAAGAGCGAGGTTTCCGCAACGGGCGCATTCCCACCCCAATCGAGAAATTTCTGAACGATGGGGATGGCCGCCATATCCGTGCGCGCGACTTTGTCCGGATCGTATGAAGTCACCAGCCGCCCCCCGTTGTCAACCACGTATGCTTCCAGGCCGGAGCGCTGATTGGCATCCCGCAATTCACTTGTGATCTCCCTAAGTGTCACTACGAGGGCTACCATTCCGAGGAATTGGTCCTTGGGATGAATAGGTTCCGCCATCACCATCACCACATCGTTCCCACCTGAGGTCAAAACAGTAATGGGATTGCTCCGGTATCCCTGGCCCTGTTGCGCCGCGGTGAAGGCGGCTGCGAGCGACTTACCAAGAAACGGATCGCTCTGGCCATTAAAGTTTGGAGCTTCGGACTGGACAAATCGGGCCTGATCATTCAGCACGGCGGCGCTGAGAACGGTTTGCCGGTCCGCTACGAAGCGCCCGAGGGCCAGCCGCAGTCCGGGATCAGTGGGAATCTTTTCGGCGGGGATCTGAATGACCAGTGGCACTACGGTATCCGAAAGTTCATTCAACTGTTGATTCAGATTCTCCATGTAGAGCGAAATCACATGGGAAAGCGATACCGAGGTGATCGTCTGAAGACTGCTTTCCTGCGTTTCCAACCGGTCGCGGTTCAGGGACATCATTCTTTCGCCATAGAACCACACGGGGACGACTGTGCTCCCCAATAGGGTGAGCAAAATGACATATAGAATCCGGATGCGTGTTTGCCTGTGTTTCATCAACGGGCCTATCCGCAATCTTAGGCAAACGCAGATTCGAAATCAATAGGGTGTGAACCGCTCCGCCGGTGAAAGACTACTCATCGGGGTTCCCTCGAAAGGCGGGGGAGATGCTATAATGAAATTTCAGTTGCTTTCGAGGCAAACTGGACAGAGTGAAAACACGGATTGCCCGGCGAACCCGCCCGCTTCGAAATCGTTGCGATTGAGAAGGCTGCGCGAGCGGGCCGTGGCGATGAGGAGGCTTGGAATGTACCCAGAAGAATTCGTTCAGCCCATGCGCGAGGAACTGACGCGGATCGGGTTCAAGGAAATGCGCACCGCGGCGGAAGTGGATGCGGTGCTGAAGGAGTCCACAGGCAGCGTGCTGGTGGTGGTGAATTCCATCTGCGGCTGCGCGGCCGGCAGGGCTCGCCCCGCGGTGGCCATGGCCCTTGAAAACAAAGCGCGCCCCGAAGTTTTGACGACGGTTTTCGCCGGCCAGGACAGCGACGCCACGGCGCAAGCCCGCAACTACTTCACCGGCTATCCGCCTTCGTCGCCTTCCATTGCGCTGCTTCGCGACGGCAAATTGGTCTTCATGCTGGAGCGGAAAGAAATCGAAGGGCGCGACCCCTACGCCATCGCCGAAGATTTGACCAAGGCCTTCGATCGCTTCTGCACTCCGGCCGGTGTCGCCCAGGCGAAATAGAGTTGCTACGGGAAGCGGCAAATCCATGCAGGCGGACCGTTTCTATCGACTCCTGGCCCTCAACCGGCTGGTCAGCAGCCACCGCATTAAATTCGCCGGCCTGCTGGGGCTGTACTGGCTCCGGCGCCGCCACCTCGGGTTGCGGTTTGATCCCGTGATGTCGTGCAACCTGCGCTGCCAGATGTGTTACTTCAGCGATCCGAATTTTACCCAACAGAATACCGGTCGTTTCAACGCCGCGGAAATCCAGCGCATCGCCGAAGTGCTTTTTCCCTGGGCCGTACAACTGTATATCGGCTGTGGTACGGAGCCCACAACATACAAGGGATTTGTTGACATCGTCGCGCTAGGCAGGAAGTACAAGGTGCCCATGGTGGGCCTGGTCAGCAATGGCCAGTTGTTGACGACGGACCACCTGGAGAAGTTGGTCGATCTCGGCCTGGACGAACTCACTCTCTCGACGCATGGGGTCTTGCGCGAAACGTATGAGCGCATGATGCGTAGAGCTTCATTCGATCAATTTCTGGCAGTTCTTGACCAACTGGAAGCAATTAAGAGACGCCGGCGAGCAGTACGGCCGCAGTTGCGGCTGAATTACACCGTCAATGGGGATAACCTCGAAGAGCTTGCCGGCTTCTTTGAGGTCTACGGAAAGTACTCGATCCGAACATTGCAAATTCGTCCCATCGCCGACCTGGGAAGTACCGAATACATAGATAAAGACCTGACGCCTCACATTGCAAGGTATAACCAGATCCTGGCAGGGATCGAGCGGGCATGCTACGAGAAAGGAATCCGCCTCCTCGCCAATTATGAGGACGTCACCTATGCGAAAACAACGACGCGCGCCGCATTGACTTCGGAGGCGGCCGTATATCTCAGTCCCCAGTACATTTCCAAGTCCGGGTTTAATTGGCGGACTGAGACCTACCCGGAATACTGCCGCAGGACGAGCTGGTCTCGATCTCTTTTGAGGAAAGTCTTCACCAGCGCTGATCAGCTTGCGTCTCCCTCAACTTACCTCTCCTATAATGTGATTGAACCTTAAGTCGAAGGTCTGAATTTTTCCGACGGGACCTCTGAAATCAACGAATTCTGCACCTACCGCGATTGTTGGTCCTCCTTCTGCCGATAGGCGGAGTTGGCTGCCCAGTGCCGGAAGTCTGATTACTTCACGGGTGCCTACGGACCTGCCGGCGTTTTGCCGGGAGGTGGCAAAAGCGCTCCAGACGCGCGCCGTCGCCCGCCACGCGGCTAAAGCCTAGACCGGATCGTACAGTGGAGGCTGCGAATACAATCTTAACCGTCCTGTCATCCACGGGAAACCTGCGTCGAGGAGAAAGAAGTGGTTTTTTCTTGACAGGAGACTTGCCTCACTGCTATACGAATTAAAAGGGCATTTCGTCAGGGAAAATTTGATGAGATGCCGTGGAAAAAGTTTGAACCTCGTTAGGCGAGGTTACCACGCAAACATAAGCCACTGCCCGGAAACTCGGAGACGAGCCAACGGGTGGAGCAGGCATTGCCGGCTTAAGGCCTTGCCTAAGGTGGCTGTTCCGGAATCTGGGACACTACGTTGTGTGGAGCCAAAGCTCTCACCAGGAGGTTTGAGTCGCCGGGCCGGTCGAGCTCGGCGGGCAAGAATCGCCCCTGCGGAGTTTTAGCTCCCGGGGGCATTTTCATTTTCACCTGAGATTAACGCCTATGGCCAATCGAGCACCGAAAATTTCGTCATCCCTGATTACGGGAAGGTTTTCGCGCCGGCGCGCAGGCATCTTCAGCTTAGACGGGCCTCGAATCGGTCCACGCCGGACGGGGAAGATGGCAATGCTGATCGTTCTGCTTGTCATTGCGCCGCTCTCGATGCGCGCTCAGGATGTTCCTCCAACGGACTCGGTGCAGAATTGGAATTGGCATATCCAGTCCACTGTAATCGCCCAGGGCTATCCGGGGTTTTCGGCCCAATATACCGGCGCCAACAGCCTTACTCCTGGCGCACAAATAAAGGACACGGTTTCCTTTGACGCGATGGGTGGAGTACGTTTGTGGCGCGGGGGAGAATTTTTCGGTGACGTTGTCCTGTGGCAGGGATATGGGCTCAGCAATACGCTGGGGGCGGCCGGATTCCCAAACGGCGAGGCATTTCGAGTCGGCGTGAAATTTCCCGATGCTTATCCCTGCCGGGCTTACCTTCGCCAAACCATCGGCTTCGGAGGAGAAAAGGAAGAATCCGAGGATGCGCCGGACGACCTGCGCGGCTCAAAGGATGTCCGCAGGCTCACATTGACCATTGGCCACCTCAGCGCCAAAGATATTTTTGACAACAACGCCTACGCCGCCGACTCCCGCTCGCAGTTTATGAACTGGTCGCTCATGGCCAACACTGCCTGGGACTATCCGGCAGATATTTTGGGGTTTACAGAAGGCGTGGTCGCCGAATTGAACAGCCATGAGTGGACCGAGCGGGTGGGAATTTTCCAAGTTTCGAAATTTGCGAATGGGATGCGTATGGACTGGGACCTCGCCAAGGCCTGGTCATCGGTGATGGAGGTTGAGCGACGTTATTCACCTCGCGGGCATCCCGGAACCATCCGGCTGCTCACCTATGACACGCGTGCACATATGGGAAACTATCAGGACACCATTGATAACCCAAGTCTGGAAGAGGATATCTTTCTCACTGCGGCGTACAGGTATAAATACGGATTTGGGATCAACATGGACCAGGAAATTCACAAGGATCTCGGCGTATTCATGCGGCTGGGCTGGAGCGACGGGAAAAATCAAACCTACGAATTTACGGATGTGGATCGCACAGCGACCGCGGGGGTGAGTCTGAAAGGGACTCGCTGGCGCCGCCCCGATGATGTGGTGGGCCTCGCCCAGGTGGTTAACGGCATCAGTGCGGTCCACAAGGAATATCTTGCCGCAGGCGGGTTGGGAATCACCGTCGGTGATGGTGGACTTGATTATCGCACCGAACGGATCACCGAAACCTATTACAACTGGAAGCTAGCGAAACACTACAACCTGTCTTTTGATTACCAATTCGTGCAAAATCCTGCGTACAACCATGTGCGCGGACCGATTAATCTTTTCGCGCTGAGGCTGCATATGGAGTACTGATGAAGCGTTCGACCGATAACGGTGCCATCCTTGGTCTCTCCCCGGATGCCGTGCGGGCTGACTACTCGAAATTCAGTTGGGACGTGCCTTTTCGGGCTCCGAACACAGTTTTTACTTGACAAGGAATTATGACTCTCGTATTAAGAGACCTTGAAGTGTTTTCAACCCTGAAAACGCGCTGTAAAAGCACAATCGAAGAGCTTTTCCGGGCTCATCAAGACTGCCAATCGGACGAGAAGGGCGGGAGATATTACGCGGCGCTCCGATATTTGCTCGGGGAGGAAAACGATGATCTACTTTACCGAGTTGCAAAATCTCCCGATGTACGGGGCAAAGGGTGAGTATTTAGGAGAACTCGAAGATCTTTGCGTTGACCCTGGCCAGAAAGTGGGGCGTGTTGCCTCCTATCTTGTCCGGACGCCGCGCAAGGAACTCCAATGCATCCCCTATACGCAGATTCAATCCCTTTCGGTCCGGGCTGGCCAAACCAATGTGCTGCGGGGTGACGTCCGGTGCTATACACCCGATGAGGCGCTGATTCGAATCAAAAAGGATGTGCTTGACCAACAAATCATTGACGTCAATAACCGCAAGGTAGTGCGCGTAAATGACCTTGACTTTGACATTGAGCCAAAAGATGGGCATAGCGAACTTCGCATTGTTGCCGTTAACGTGGGACTCGCGGCAGCCGCCCGGCGCCTCCTGAAGGGCACCATGCCCAAGCACAACATCCGGCAGATTACCGACGTTCTGCCCACCCGGGCCATCCTGTGGGAATTTGTGAACCTCATCGCGTCCGACCCGGCGCGACGCGTGAAATTACGCATATCCTACGATCGCCTGGCGGAATTGCATCCAGCCGATATCGCCGACATCCTGGAAGAACTTAGCCATAGTGAACAACAAGCGCTGATCGAATCATTGGACGAGGAAACTGCCGCCCAGGCCCTTTCCGAAATTCCCACCAAAATGCAGGCGGATCTGCTCGAAAGCATCCCGCCGGAGAAGGCTGCGGACATCGTAGAAGAGATGCCTCCTGATGAGGCGGCGGACGTCCTGAACCAACTTCCCCCGGAAACCTCCGCGGAACTTCTTGCCGACATGGAGAAGGAGGAAGCCAAGGACGTCCGAGAGCTTTTGGGATTCGAAGAGAATACGGCCGGGTCGTTGATGACCAATGAATACGTTGTGGTGCATGAATCGGCCACAGTCGAGGGAGCTATCGCGGCCCTGCGGAATTTCGAAGGGGACCTGGAGTCGATCCAGCAGATTTTCATGATTGATAATGAGGCAGCATTGAAAGCCGCAGTACCCATCGGACGAATCGTTCTGGCCGCCGCCAGCACTCCGCTCCTGGATCTTGCCGTGGCCCCATTGATTTCGGTGAAAGCCCAAGAAAGTGCGAAAGCCGTCGTAGATCTTTTTCATAAATACAATCTGATTTCCCTTCCGGTTGTTGACGAAGACCGCCATCTGCTGGGCTATGTTACCGCTGATGACGTTTTGGAGCTGGTGATCAATCGAAAATAAATCGGGGGAGCGTACGTTGCAGTGAAAATCAAAAACTTCAGGCATCTTCGCACACGAGTGTTGATTTTCCTCGCGGTCCTTGGCCCGGGCATCATCACGGCCAACGTGGACAATGATGCGGGAGGGATCTACACCTATTCCGTGGCCGGGGCGAAATATGGCCTTTCGCTTCTCTGGACGCTAATTCCCATCACCATTGCGCTCATCATCGTGCAGGAGATGGTGGGCCGTATGGGAGTGGTGACCGGCAAAGGCCTGGCGGACCTGATTCGCGAGGAATATGGGTTCCGAACCACTTTCATCCTGATGGTGTTGCTCATCATCACCGATTTGGGGAATACGGTCTCGGAGTTTGCCGGACTGGCCTCGGGAACTTCAGTGTTTCACATGAGCCGATTCGTGGCGGTTCCGCTCGGAGCGATTTTCGTTTGGCTGCTTGTGGTGAAGGGAAGTTATCGTTACGTGGAAAAAGTGTTCCTGGCGGCATGTGTCATTTACATTGCCTACCCGATTTCATGTTTCCTCTCACACCCTGATTGGCCCTCGGCCCTGTGGAGCACCGTGAAGCCTTCTTTTCAGTTCAGCGGTGGATACCTTTATATGGTCATTGGTCTGGTGGGGACAACGATTGCACCCTGGATGCAATTCTATCTCCAATCGGCGGTTGTGGAAAAAGGCGTCAAGATCAAAGAATATTTTTACTCTCGGTTGGATGTGATCGTCGGCTGCATCATTACGGATGTGGTGGCATTTTTCATCATCGTTGCTTGCGCCGCCACAATCTATTTGACGGGCCACCGGGATATCAAGGATGCCGGTGACGCTGCCATGGCGCTACGCCCGCTTGCCGGCCATGCCGCCAGCGCCCTTTTTGCCGTTGGTTTGTGCAATGCGTCGCTGTTTTCCGCGTGTATCCTTCCCCTGGCCACAGCATACTATGTTTGCGAAGGGTTGGGTCTGGAGTCGGGAATCAACAAACGCTTCAAAGAGGCCCCCGCTTTCTACTGGCTTTACACGAGTTTGATTTTTCTGGGCATGCTGGCGGTATTGCTCCTGAGTGAGGCACAACAGGTTCCCATTATTCTTCTTTCCCAGGTCGCCAATGGCGTCCTGCTGCCGTTTGTTGTAATCTTCATGCTCCAACTGACCAACCGCAAAGACGTCATGGGGATCTACCGGAACTCCCGCTTCTTCAACATTATTGCGTGGGCTACTTGCATTGTGATGATCATACTCACGGCGATGTTAGCGGTAACCAGCCTCATGCCCGGAAAGGTTCAAAGCTAAGCCAGCACCGGAATACACACGTGGGAAGGTAGCAAATCGGCGAGGGAAGGCCCTGCGAGCGTTGGATAACCGCTTCCCACTTGCTTGCGGTAGCCACGCGGGTATGCTAGGGTTCTATTGTCCTAAGATAGGCACAAGGTCCGAGTCCCAGTGACGACGCAACCTGTCGAAGTAAATCTCCTGGATCAGATCGCTCTTGACCGCCTGCCCCGGCACATTGCCATTATCATGGATGGGAATGGGAGATGGGCGAAGCGGCGGCGGCTGCCTCGCATCGCGGGCCACCGCGCCGGAATCAAGGCGGTGCGGCAAGCAGTGGAGACTTGCGCGCGCCTGGGCGTTCCGTACCTTACTCTTTACGCCTTTTCAATCGAGAATTGGAAGCGGCCGCACACCGAGATCAAGCTGTTGATGGGCTTGCTGCGTGAATATCTGAAGAAAGAAATCGAGGAGTTAAACAGGCAAAATATCCGGCTCCTCGTGATCGGTAGAATTCAGGACCTGCCCCAACCGGTGATCACGGATCTAGAGAACGCTCTTGACCAGACCCGGAAGAATACCGGCCTGCACCTCGTGCTGGCGTTGAATTACGGGGCGCGCGCGGAATTGGTGGATGCCGTACGCGAAATCATTGCTCGCGCCAGGCGCAATGGAACAATCGAGATTGATGAGTCCCTGCTGAGTTCGTATCTTTACACGAGCGGCCTACCTGACCCTGACCTGCTGATCCGCACCAGCGGGGAATTGCGCCTCAGCAACTTCCTCCTTTGGCAGGCGGCTTATGCGGAGCTTTGGGTAACAGAGACACTGTGGCCGGATTTTACGCAGAAAGACCTATACCAGGCTATCGCCGATTTCCAACGGCGCGAAAGACGCTACGGCGGCCTGGGATTGAGCTAGTCTTCAGTCTTCTGTGATCAGTTGTCAGTCGACGGGAATATGCAGTGGTCAAAAGGCGAGGCGTTTGAAATTCGCCTCCCAATTCATCAACTGATGACAGACGGCTGACAACGGCATGCTAAAACGCACTCTGACCGCATTCCTTTTGATTCCTCCTGTCATTTATCTGATCGGGTGGTCGCCGGAATGGCTCTTTCTGCTGGCTGTGGCGGCCGCCGTAGTGCTTGCGCTGCGCGAGTACTTCGCATTGTGCACCGCCATGGGTTATCAGGTGTATCCCTGGGTGGGTTATCTCGGTTCTTTGGCCATTTGCTGCGCGCAACTGCTGCCCGCGCATGAAAAAAATGCCCCAGCCATTCCCTGGGCCGCAGCCGTTGTGCTAATAATCTCCACTCTGGCTTTGCGGCGGAGCACAGACCTGAAAGACTATCTTGTCGCCGTGTCACTCACACTTCTGGGGATTGTGTATATAGGGTTCACACTTTCGTGTTTGATATCTATTCGATTTCAATCCTACCCGGGGAGAGTCATGACGGGTGAGAACGTTGCCGAAAGCCACCTCATCAGTCCGGGTTCAATCTGTTTACTATTCCTTTTCATTGTAATTTGGGTAGGCGACACTTGCGCTTATCTGGTGGGCCGCCCATTGGGACGAATACCGTTTTTCACCCGCATCTCGCCGCACAAGACCTGGGAGGGGGCACTGGCAGGACTCGTCGGCAGCCTTTTGGCGGCATGGGCATTCGATCATTGGTTTTGGAAAACCGGGCACACAATCCCTACCTTGCTGTTGGCAGCTTGGCTGGCGATTGCGGGCCAGGTTGGGGACTTGGTTGAATCTGCGATGAAGCGGGCAGCCAATCTAAAAGATTCGGGAACAATCCTGCCGGGCCACGGAGGCTTTCTTGACCGAATTGACAGCCTGTTGTTTGCGGCACCCGCTTTGTGGCTGGCAATCACTGCTCTTTTAAACCTCATTGGCGACTTTTCATGACTCAAGGTTTGTGCATTCTCGGCTCAACCGGCTCGATCGGCCAAAATTGTCTGCGCGTGGTGGACTCACTCCCAGATCGTTTTCGCGTCGTGGCGCTCTCGGCGGGGAAGAATATTGATGTACTGGCCGCGCAAGTCGTGAAGTATCACCCAAAAATCGTGGTGGTTGGCACGCGAGACTACAGGGACAGACTGCGAGAACGCTTGAAGCGGTCCGGCTACAACCGCAGGGTGAAAATAAGCTTCGGAGTAGAAGGCCAGGTAGAGGCTGCAACCCACAATGCTGTGGATTTTGTCGTCTCTGCGGCGCACGGCACCACCGGATTGGTAGCGACATACCAGGCAGTGTGCCACGGGAAACACGTCGGCCTCGCCAATAAAGAAACTTTGGTGGCTGCCGGGGAACTGGTAATGGCGGCAGCGGCCCGCAAGGGAATCGAGGTTCTTCCTATCGACAGCGAACATTGCGCCGTTCACCAGTGCCTGCGCGCAGGGACATGCAAAGAAATCAAGCGCATCATATTGACAGCTTCGGGGGGACCGTTTCTCAAAACTCCGTTGCGCGATTTCGAGGCGATTACCGCGGAGCAGGCACTGAAACATCCCATTTGGCGAATGGGCGGACGAATCACCATTGATTCCGCCACCTTGGTGAACAAGGGCCTGGAAATCATTGAAGCGCATTGGCTTTTTGGCGTTACTCCCGGGCAGATCGACGTCGTAATCCATCCTGAATCCATCATACATTCCATGGTAGAATTTGTTGATGGGTCGGTAATGGCGCAACTGGGGGTTCCGGATATGCGCATCCCAATTCAGTACGCGCTCACCTACCCGGATCGGCTGGGTATCAAGGAAAAGGGGTTGGTGCTGGACCTTATCGCTGCGCGCCGACTGCATTTTGAAAAACCCGATACTGGGCGATTTCCCAGCTTGAATTTGGCGCGTGAGGCCTTGGCACAGGGCGGAATTATGCCCTGTGTATTGAATGCCGCGGATGAAGTGGCTGTGGAGGCGTTTTTGAATAAGCGCCTGCGGTTTTCCTCGATTCCAAGGTTGATCGAAGAGGTGATGTGCCAAATGCATGCATATGGACCAACCAAGTCCATGGAAGATGTCTTGGCAGGGGATCAGGAAGCCCGCCGCCGGGCGGAGCAGGTAATTGAGGCAATATTGGCCTAGGGAGCGATTTCCCTTATGGTGGGGAATTTTGTAACGGGCGCGGTGGTTGTCGTCTTGGTTCTCGGAATCATGATCTTTCTCCACGAGTTGGGGCATTTCGTGGCGGCGAAATCCTTTGGTGTCCGCGTCCTGGTTTTCTCATTG
>JASHSC010000112.1 GCA_030036915.1 Terriglobia bacterium | reverse complement strand
ACCGCACAGGCCATGAACATGGGTTGCACCGCAACCACCAACGCCGCCGATTTCCTGAAGGCGCTGGTGCCTGAGGTCACGCTCATTATGATGGACCTGGCCATGCCGGAAACGGACGGCATTGAACTCCTACGGGTGCTCGGGAAAAAGCAGTGCAAGGCGGGAATCGTGCTGATGAGCGGGTTTGACCGTCGCGTGCTGGAAACGGCGGAGCAGTTGGGCCGGTCGCTCGGCCTTTCGGCAGTCGGGCAACTTCAAAAGCCCTTCCGCCTGCCTGAGCTCGAAGATATCCTGCGCACCCACGCCAACACCAAGGCGTCCGCGCCTTCCGCCAAGCATCTGCCCATCGCCATTCCGGAGGCGGACCTGCGCCGTGCTGTCGAGCGCGACGAGTTCGTGCTCTTCTATCAGCCCCAGGTGGACATCTCCAACGGCCGTGTGGTGGGCTTGGAGGGCCTGGTGCGCTGGCAACACCCCGAGCGCGGCCTGGTTTTCCCCGATTCCTTCATCGGCCGACTCGAGTCGCTCGAGTTGATTGACCAGCTTGGCTGGATTGTCATCAATCGCGGCTTGAGGGAAATCGGCCAGTTTGCGCGCAAGGACGGCACGCCTCTGAGGATTTCCGTTAATACCTCCGCACAATCGCTGCACGACTTGGAATTTCCAGACAAGGTGCTGGCCCTGGCGAAGCAATGCGCCGTGCCACCTGGGAATCTGGTCCTGGAAATCACCGAAAGCACTCTGATTCGCGAATTGTCCAACGCGCTGGACATTCTTTCCCGTCTGCGAATGAAGGGGATGCAATTGTCCATCGACGATTTCGGGACCGGCTACGCCATGATGCAACAGTTGCGCTACGTGCCGGCCACGGAGCTGAAAATTGATAAGACTTTCGTGCAGGAAATGCAGTCCAAAATCGACGCGCGCGTGGTGGTGCAGAAGACCATCGAAATCGGACACGAGCTGGGTATGGAGGTGCTCGCGGAGGGCGTCGAGACCGAAGAACAACTGGAATTCCTGCGCGCCAATCACTGTAACCTCGCCCAGGGTTACCTCATCAGCCGGCCGCTCCCCGTTCCTAAGTTGCGCCAATGGATGGAGAACTCTCCCTGCGCGGCCTGATTAGTCAAATTGGCGGATATGAAGGGCCGGCTTCCAAACACCATCTGACACGGCATTCAGCGGGCTGACGACTCCTCGGGTATCGGTGTGAGTGGAGCGACTATCCAAGGGTGGCCGTGCGCGCCGTTCGAGCGTGGTCTGCTCGATTTGCCTGCCCAGCCCGAGAAATTCCTCCCCTGCGGATGTGCATTTGTGCGGACTACCTGATCTCAAGCTTGTCACGTGATAGGGTGTTGTGGCCATGCTTCCCATGGGGAGGCCGGCAGGTGGAAAGGGGTAAAGCAACTTCTTTCCTTCCCGCGGGTTGCTGTTAACTGGATTGCGCGAGGGGGTACAAAAGTACTATTGTTTTTTAAAGGTGGCTAATATACGAACGATAAATGGCGTGTGCGACTTTTTGTCTCGTTCTCTGCTAAGCTATATGCCGAGGGTATATGCCGGTATAGGCAGGGAAGGTGGAGCCGTGTGAAAGCTCGGCTTCATCAACTTGCCCGAAGGGCGGAAATGTGGAGCAAGCCTCTCCGGCAAAGGAATCCGTTGACCCGAGAAGCGATGACAGACGCGCCCTCAAAATTCGTAAATCGGTTTTCCCCGACGCAAATTGCTGTTGTTGGCTTTGGGATAGCTCTCGTTACCTCGCTGGCCCTCGGAACGATCCAGTACCGGGCAATCGGGACACTGGTAGAGACCGATACCTGGGTGGCTCACACCGAGAAGGTGCTTTTTGAGCTTGAGGCATTTTTCGCGAACCTGACAGGGGCCGAATCTGCCAACTACAACTACCTGATGACGGGTGACGAGCACGCTCTGCACCAATACCACGTGTTGGTAGCAAATGCCGGGGAGCTTCTCCACGCCTTGCGCCGCCTGACTTCCGACAACCCCCGTCAGCAACGCAACCTCGACGGTTTTGAGCCGATGTTGCAACACAAGCTGGAATTGATGCAGGATCTCGTCCGTATACGCCAGGAACAGGGTTTTCAACCTGTCTTGGCGGCGCTTCGGCAAGGTGAGGGTAAAGGGCTGATGGCTGAAATCTATGCGGGGGTTGACGCGATGTCAGGGGAAGAAAGAAGTCTCCTGCAAATGCGACAGGTTGCCAGCCGGGAGCGCGCCCGCAACGCCGGAATCGTCGTGGCCTTGGGGACCATCATCGCACTCTTATTGGTCGTTGCTGTTACCGCGCTGCTCGTCCTGAGCAGCCACGAGCGCCGCAAGGCGCAGATGGCCCTCCAGCGCCAGGCGGATAAGTTGAACGAGCTTGCCGAGCTCGTGGAACTGGCACACGACTCCATTTTCATCCGCGATCTGAGCGGTGTTATTAACTACTGGAATCGGGGGGCGGCTCAAACCTACGGCTGGAGGAAAGACGAGGCACTGGGAAGGGTTTCGTACGATCTACTCAAGACCGAATTCCCCGCTCCGCTGAAGGAGATCGAGCAGCAAATCCTTTCCCGCGAGTCATGGGAAGGTGAACTGATCCAGACGTCTCGCGACGGCGGTCGCGTGGTCTTGGAAAGCCGGTGGGGTCTGGTACGCGACGGAACCGGCAACCCCAAGGCCATCCTGGAAATCAATCACGACGTCACCGACCGTCGCCAGATGGAGAAAAAATTCCGCGGCCTGCTGGAATCTGCTCCTGACGCCATTGTCGTGGCTGGGATGGATGGCCGGATCGCCCTGGTGAACGCCCAGACGGAGAGGCTTTTTGGCTACCCGCGCCAGGAATTGCTGCAACAGAGCGTGGAGGTACTGGTGCCTGAGGGGTTCAGGGGTGAGCACCACGGAAATTGGGCGCGTTTATTTCAAGAGGCGCGGACTCGTTCCCTCGGTCCGAGCCTGGAATTTCATGGCCGGAGGAAGGACGGAACGGAATTCCCCTTGGAGATTAGCCTGAGCCCATTCGATACGGGGGCGGAAACTCTGGTGTCGAGCGGCATTCGCGATGTGACTGACCGCAAACGGATAGAGGCCGGGATTCGCAAGCTGAACGCGGAGCTGGAGAAGCGCAGCGCGGACTTGGAGGCCACTAATCTTGAATTGGAAACGTTCGCTTATTCCGTCTCCCACGACTTGCGAGCCCCCCTGCGCGCTATTGATGGGTTCAGCCAGGTGTTGATGGAGGATTACGGAGAAAGAATGGATGCCGAGGGGAAGAACTGCCTCAGCCGGGTGCGCGCCGCGACGCAGCGCATGGGTGAACTTATCGACTGCTTGCTGGGGCTGGCCCGCCTGAGCCGTCAGGAACTTCAGCGGTCAAACGTGGACCTGAGCGCCGTGGTGGGAGCCATCGCGGAGAATCTCCGCCAGAGCGATCCCAGCCGCGAGGTGGACTTCGTTATCGCCCCTGCCGCGCAGGCGCAGTGTGACCGCCGCCTGCTGGAAGTGGCGCTTCAAAACCTGCTGGCCAATGCCTGGAAGTTTACCGGAAAGAACTCTCATGCGCGCATTGAATTTGGCGTGTTCGGCGAGAACGGCAAGAGCGTGTTCTTTGTTCGCGACAACGGTGCAGGGTTTGACATGGCTTACGCCAGCAAACTTTTTGGCACATTCCAGCGGCTGCACGCGCAGGGAGAGTTTGAAGGTCACGGGATTGGCCTGGCCACGGTGCGGCGAGTGATCAATCGTCACGGCGGACGCGTCTGGGCGGAAGGCCAGGTGGGCAAGGGCGCCACGTTTTCTTTTACTCTCTAAAGGAGCCAATAATGATGAACACTAAGGTCATTCTGCTCGCGGAGGACAATCCGGATGATGAGGCCCTCACCCTGCGGGCCCTCAAGAAAAACAACATCACGAATGAGGTAGTCGTGGCGCGGGATGGGGCCGAGGCGCTGGATTTTATTTTCGGGACCAGCAAGTACGCGGGTCGCGACATTCACGATTGGCCGTCCATGGTTTTGCTGGACCTAAAACTGCCCAAGGTGAATGGCCTGGAAGTTCTGAGGAAAATTCGTGCCGACGAGCGCACGCATGGCATTCCAGTGGTCATCTTGACCTCCTCCAAGGAGGAGCAGGATGTGGCGGAAGGCTACGGCCTGGGCGTGAACAGCTACGTGCGCAAGCCCGTGGATTTTACACAGTTCCTCGATGCGGTGAAGCAGATCGGACTCTACTGGCTGCTTCTAAACGAGCCACCCATCTCTTATCAGCGAGCGAAGCATGCCTAAACCCCTGCGGGCTCTGATCGTGGAAGACAACCCGGATGATACCGACCTACTCCTTCGGGAGTTGCGCCGCGGCGGCTATGAGGTGGTTTCCGAACAGGTGGAAACGCCCCACGATATGAGTGTCGCACTCGAGCAGCGGCCGTGGGACGTGGTAATTTCCGATTACTCCATGCCGCGCTTCAGCGCGCCCCATGCGCTCGAGGTGCTCAAAGAGAAAGGTCTGGATATTCCCTTCATCATCGTCTCAGGCACCATCGGTGAGGAAACGGCCGTGGACGCCATGAAGGCCGGGGCGCAGGATTACATGGTCAAGGGGAAGCTGGCCCGGCTGGTTCCCGCACTCGAACGCGAGCTGAAGGATGCCCGAATCCGCAGGGAGCGCCACCAGGCGGAGGAGGCGCTGCGCGAGAGTGAAGAGCGCTTCCGCCAGATTGCGGAGACCATTGACGAGGTGTTTTGGATCTCCGACCCAAGCCTGCAAAGAATCCTCTATGTCAG